>JBDSBE010000014.1:0-16700 GCA_039921745.1 Ilumatobacteraceae bacterium
GCATCTCCGCGGTGGGCGTCGGGGCGTCGGTCGCAGCCAGCTTCGGTGGATTGGCTGGGATCGCACTGTCGATCGCCGTCTCGATCGGGCGCAACGAGATCGACAACCGGATCGAGGCCTCGATCGAAGGTGTCACCGACGGCGTCACCACTCGAGCCGCCGGCGCGGGAGCGCCCGGCGGTACGGGCGACATCGTGGTCCGCGCGACGAGCGATGCGAGCATTACGGCGATCGCCGTGGCCGCGTCGGTAGCAGTCAGCGGTGCCGCCTCGAGCGTCGCCGTCTCGGTCAGTGGTGCCGGAGCGGCAGCGACCAATGTGATCCTCACACAGACGCACGCATTCATCTCGGGCAGCCGCATCACGACGGCGACCGGGAACGTCGAGGTCACCGCCAGCGATTCGTCGCGGATCCGTGCCGTCATCGTCGCGGCATCGGCAGCCGTGGCGATCGGGTTCGTGGGTGTCGGTGCGTCGATCGGTGTGTCGCTCGCGACCAACCTGATCGGTTGGAAGACGACATCGCTCGAGCAGCCGGCTCAGGTGCACGCCTCCGTGAGCTCGTCGATCGTCGAGGCCGGGGGCGAGCTGACGGTGTCCGCCTCCTCGACCGCCGAGATCGAGGCGCTGGTTCTCGCGATCTCTGTCGCGATCGCCGGTGGCGCCGCCGGGATAGCGGCGACCGGGGCGGGCTCGTCCGCCGACAACCGGATCTCGACCGACGTCCGGGCGTTCGTGCAGGGCGGACCCGTGACCGCAACCGTTCCGGCATCGCTCGAAGTCGGCACGCTGCGGATCACCGCACGCGACCTGTCCAGGATCCGAGCGGCTGTCGCCGCAGCGTCGGTCGGGGTCGCCGGCGCCGCCGGCGTCGGAGCGAGCGTCTCCATTGCGGTGTCGCTGGCGAGCAACCGGGTGTCGAACGACGTGTCGGCCTATCTGAAAGCCATCACGCTCGACAAGGTGGGAGTCGTCCTGATCATCGCCTCGAGTGGACTCGACCCACCCCCGGTCGCCAACTCCGGCCTTGACACCACGCTCGAAGCCGCCGTCATCGAAGGAGCGGACGGGAATGATGATTCGGCCGCGACCCCCGAGGTCGAAGTCGTCGACTCGGGCGCAGTTGCAGATTTGAAAGCGGCGCTGCCCGCACTGAACCTGTCCGACCGGCTCGCCGTCAGTCGGCTGATCGAGGGCGAGGAGTGGATCCTCCGGGATCTGACGACCGGCATCGGCTACCGGATCGTCAAGCTCGAAGACGGCAAGTACGAAGTCTCCCGCATCACGATCGACGCCGTCGCCGTCGCCGCATCGGTCTCCGTTGGAATCGGAGGGGTCGCCGGGGTCGCTGCGAGCGGTGCCGGTGCCCTGGCGGTCAACACCGTGCTCTCCCGCACCAACGCCTACATCCAGGACAGCACGGTCCGGGGAAGTGCGGGCGTGACGGCCGGCGACGTCACCGTGTCGGCGCTGTCGACGTCGTCGATCATCGCCACCATCGTGTCGGTGTCGGTGGCCGTCGGCGGAGGAGCATTCGGTGGAGGCGCACTCTCGATCGGCGTGGCGCTCGCCCGCAACAAGATCGGCGTCGAGGACGGCAGCAGCGTCCCACCCACCCATCGCGTCAGCGACAGCGACGGTGGCACGCTGGTCTCGGTGATGAGCGGCCAGACGGTGCTCGTCGACGGTGGACCGAACACCGGCAAGGTGTACCAGTACCTCGGCACCCCCACCGTGCCGATCGACCTGCTCACGGCCCGGTACGACGACACGCGGCTCTGGCGGGACATCACGACCCGCCGCCCGGTGCAGGTCCAGGCGTACATCCTCCGTTCCGACATCGACACGGCCGGCAAGGTCGAACTCACCGCATCGTCTCGCCAGTCGATCGCATCGCTCGTGATCGCCGGCTCCGCTGCGGTGTCGGGCTCCGGCGGCGTCGGGGTGTCAGGTTCCGGAGCCGGAGCGAGCTCGCAGAACGTGATCGCCACCGAGGTCCGCGCCTACATCGAGGGTGCGGCGGCCCCCGGCGTGCGGGCAGCGTCGATCGAGCTCACCGCCCGTGACGCCTCGACCATCACCGCCGACGTGGGTGCCGGATCACTCGCCGGCGCGATCGGCCTGGGTGCCGGGGTCGCCGTGTCGATCGCGATCGCCCTCGCCGAGAACGAGATCAGCAACGTCGTCGAGGCCTATGTCCTCGAATCGACACTGCTCGCCCGGAGCGGGGCGATCACCGTCACGGCGTCCGAGGAAGCGACGATCACCGCGATCACGGCGTCGGCATCTGTCGCGGTCGGAGGCGGATTCGCCGGTGTATCGGTCAGCGGTGCCGGTGCCGGAGCCAGCAATCTGATCCGCAACGCGGTCCGGGCGACCGCTGCGAACAGCTCTCTGACGGCCCAGGGGACCACGGGCGACGTCGTGTTGACGGCGACCGACACGGCCACGATCACGGCCATCGTCGTGGCCGCGAGCGTGGCTGTGGCCGGGGGCGCCATCGCCGTCGGCGTGTCGATCGGCGTCTCCATCGCCCGCAACCGGATCGGGCTCGACTACGACTACGCATCCGACGAGTTCGTCGATCCGTTCACCGGAACCGACGCCGGGGCGCTCGTGTTCGGCGGCGACCTCGTGCGCGTCGCACCGGGCCACGGCGGATCGGGTCTCGGCGGGCGCGTGTATCGCTACCTCGGCCCGTTCAACACGTCGAGGCCCATCAAACTGTCTGACAAGGTTTACCTGTCGACCGAGAACTACGGCGACGCCGCCCGATGGATGTTGATGCCCCTCGCCTCCGGAGCATCGGTCGAGGCCACCCTGACGAACTCCGGTGTCGACGCCGGGGGAGTACTGAAGCTGATCGCATCCGCGGAACAGCAGATCCGCGCCGTGACGGTCGCCGCATCCGCCGCACTCGTCGGTGGCCTCGTCGGCGTCGGCGCAAGCGGCGCCGGGTCCTCGTCGACGAACGTGTCGGCGGCGATCGTCAAGGCCGGCATCTTCGGCGCCGCTGCGGGCAACGTGTCGGCGAAGTCGATCGAGATCAGCGCGATGAACACGGCGTCGATCACCTCGGTGACCATCGCTGCGTCGGTCGCGATCAGCATTGCCCCGATCGGTGCGGCCGTCGCCGTGGCCGTCGCGATCTCGCGCAACGTGATCAGCAACACCGTGAGCGCCGAGATCACGGTCGGAACCGGACGCACAGTGAAGGCGACGAGCGGTCCGATCTCAGTCCGTTCGGTCTCGACCTCACAGCGGTTGGTTCTCGCCGACGGCACCACTCCGCTGGACCTCGCCACCAAGTCGGTCAGCTCCATTCTGCTCGACACCGCAGGGGCGCTCACGGCGGCTGGCACCGACCTTTCCCCCTCCACCGTGACCACGCTCCGCAACGCACTCGCCGGAGTGGCTCCGCTGCGCGGTGACGTCACCGTCCACATCATCGAAGCCGGTCAGCGGTGGCAGGTCATCTCCGAGGAGGGCGACTCGTATGTGATCGAGAAGTCCGGTTCGAACCTTTACGCACGCCGCAGTTCGATCAGCGGATACACGCTCGCTGCGGCCATCGCCGGAGGGCTGGGAGCGGTCTCGGCGTCTGGTGCCTCCTCCACCAACCTGTACACGACGAGCACGGTCGCGACGATCGGTGGCGCCGGAACGGTGGAGTCCACCGGCCGGGTCGACGTCAGCGCCTCGGACACCGCAAGTGTGACGGCGTTCCTCCCGTCGGTGTCGGTGTCTATCGGTGCCATCGCAGCCGCTGTCTCGGCTGCGGTGACCCGCAACGTGATCAAGAGCGTGGTCGACGCCTCCCTCGGCGACGTCACACTGCGTCCCTGCACCGGAGCGACCGACAACTCCTGCGAGGCTACGGTCCAGGCGAGTTCCGTGCTCCTCGTCCATGCATCGACGCTCGCCGTGGCCGTCGCCGTCGGGCTGGGTGGGGCGACGTCGGTTTCGTACGCCCGCTCGTACATCGGTGGTGAGACGACCGCTCGCACCGGTGCCACCAAGGTCGAGGGTCCCAAGGCCAAGCTCGCCCTCTCGGCCAGCGCGACGATCGACGCCACAGCGGTCATGAAGACCGGCGCCGGTGGCGCAGTAGCGGTGAGCGTCAGCGACGGCCGGGTCAAGATCGACAACCTCACCCGGGCATTCGTCGGCCAGGGAGCCGACATCGATGTGCGTGAGCTCGCCGTGAAGGCGGCTCGCACCAGCCGGGCGACCGGCAGCATGAACGCCGGTGCCGGCGCTCTCGTCACGGTCACCACCGGAGGCGCGATCACCGAGATCACCGGCACCGTCGAGTCGTACGTCGGCCCCGGGTCGGCATCGACGGCCGGTGCGGGAACCACGACGATCCGAGCATCCGGTGCGATCGATCTGCTGTCGCAGACGAGTTCGATCAGCCGGTCGACGGGTGGCGGCGGGTCCGGTGGGGGCATCACGATCAGTGCCTTCACCCTCGAGTCGAAGACCCTCGACACCACTCGATCCTTCGTGGGCGACGGCGTGACGGTTGCTCGGGCCGGCTCGCTGCGGGTCAAGGCCGAAGTGCTCGGCACCCGTGCCGAGACGTCACTCGAGTCCGCCAGTGGCGGTGCGATCACGATCCAGGCGGTCAACGCCACGTCACGGGTCAAGCCGGTCGTCGAGGCATGGATCGGCGACGCGGTCATCGTCGGCGACCTCACCATCCCGAGCAATCCGATCGGTGTCACCGGTGACGTCGAGGTCACCGCACTCGGGCGGGCCGAGGCAGACGCGGTCGGCAACGTGTACGGCGGAGCGGCGGTGGCGATCGGCGTCCCGCAGGCCACGATCGAGGTCGATCCGACCGTCGATGCACACATCGGCACCGCCGGGGCGACGACCCCGACGAGGATCTACACCGCCGGCAGCGTCCGGGTGCGTGCCGAACTCACGACCGAAGGTGCGGTCGTGCCGTCCGATGCGATCACCGCCTTCGACATCACCGGTGAGACGATCACGTTCTCGTACCCCGGGATCGGCACAGGGAGTTCAGTCCTGTTCTCCTCGCCCGCAGCGGTCGGAACACTGCGTTCCGGTTCGGTCTACACCGTGCTCGACACCGGCATCGAGGGAGAGATCCGGCTCGGATCGTCGTTCGACGTCAGCGCCGTCGACCCGCTCACCGAGACGATCACGTTCTCTGGTGGCCATCCGTACCAGAGCGGCGACTGCGTCTACTACGCGCCGAACTCCAGTGGATCGATCATCGCCCCGTGGCAGGGCCAGATCGAAGCGACGACCGTCGCCAATCATGGATGTACGAACAGCACGACCTCGCAGGTCGACCGAGTCTTCTACGTGCGCAGGATCGACGACAACACGATCAAGCTGACTACCACCTACGCCGATGCGGTTTCGACCAACCCGACGCCGTACACGGTCACCGCCGACGGCACCACCCAGCTCCAACTCTCCGAAGCCGACTACGTCGCTCTGGTGGCGGCGGGAATGGTCGTCGGTACGCCGATCGTCTACGAAGCCAACATCAGTTCCGGTACGCCGCGGATCTCGTCGATCGGCTTCGCCAACTCGTTCGTCGATGTGGGGTTGAGCTTCATGCAGATCAACGACCAACAGTTGGCGGATCAACTCGGAATTCCGGTCGGCACCTTCACGTACCTTCCAACGAGCAACTGTGGGGGAGCCAACGGCTGCCACGTTGACAACGACGAGATCTTCGTCGGTCCCCGCGTGTGGCAGGCCCTGATGAATGGCCAGGCGTTGCGCTACAGGAACCTCGACGGCTCCGACATCGGGTTGACGGATGGCACCGTGTACTACGTCGTGAAGGGCTCAGCGAACGCCGGCACCATCAAGCTTGCTGCCAGCTATTGCAGTGCGGTGGGCACACAGGGCGACGGCGCCCGATGCCCCGCCGACCTCGGAGACCCGAATGACCCGGAC
Source organism: Ilumatobacteraceae bacterium (assembly GCA_039921745.1). GTDB lineage: Bacteria > Actinomycetota > Acidimicrobiia > Acidimicrobiales > Ilumatobacteraceae > Ilumatobacter. The sequence goes on from JBDSBE010000014.1 coordinate 5,943, forward strand.
GACGACATGCCGGTCCTGGTGAGCACCATCCAGCTGACGTTCCCGCTTCGATCCGGCACCGGAGGCATCGCGACTCCGGGGCGCATCGGGTTCGAGGTCCCGAACGCGGTGTTCGCGAACCCCGACGTCGGCAGCGCCATCGTGATCGACGGCGTCACTTACACGGTGGTCGCCGGCAAGAACTTCCGCCGACTCCATCTCGTGGATGCGTTCTCGAACCCGCTCGTCGTCGACGACCGTTTCGACGTGCACGCCGGGAAGCTCGTGAACGACACGTTGCAGATCAACGGCGTGACCTACACGTTGCAATCAGTGACCGGGGTCGCGAGCTTCGAGCTCGACCGCCCCTACGGCGGGCTGATCTCGACGCAGAACGCGACCTGGACGCTCCGGAACGAAACCGGACGGCACCTGCTCGACGCGTCATTCGCAGGCCTGAGCAGTGGCCGCACCTACTACGTCATGTCGCTCGACGACACGAATCACACGATCGAGCTCACGGCCCAACGGAACGGGTCGTCGGCGATCGTGATCGACGGCACCGATCGGGGTGGTTTCCACAAGATCGGACGTGTGCTGCTTGACCTCGACCTCGCTGGGGTGAACGGAATCCATACCCTCACGGCGAGCCTCGGTGAGACACCGATCACCGCAACCAGTCACCGATTGCTGGCGCCGTCCGGCGATTCGTTGAGCTCGATCTTGCCGCCACCCGGTGACGGGCGTTCGTCTGCGACCGCCCAGGGTGGCCAAGGCGGCCTTGGCGAGTTCACGTTCCCGACGGCCACGGCGAAGGGATCGCCGTCCGTCGCGGCGACGCTCGCTGCGGGCCGGATCGAGGCGGGCGGGAATATCGAGCTCCATTCCGTCTCGGTGTTCGACGTGACGTCGTCGACCGACACAGCCGGCGGCGGGGCGATCTCGGTCGGCAAGGCGATCTCGTCGACCGACCTCGGCGACTCGTACACCACGGCAACGGTGGCTGCCGGCTCATACCTGTCGGCGGCCGGTGATCTGATCGTCGAGGCCGAAAACGACCACACGCTCTCGGCGACAGCCCGATCGGTCGGCGGTGGTGCGATCGCCGGAAAGATCGCCTACACCCATCTCGGCATCGACAACGATGTGATCGTCGACATCGGCGCGAACACGACGCTGCTTGCCGGCGGCGCCCTGCGGCTGCTGACCGACTCGGCGACGTCGGCGACGACCAAGTCCGAGACGTACTCGGTCGCCCTCGGTGCAGGCGCCGACTCCGACAACACCAACGGAGGGACCCGGGGTGTGCGGATCGGTCAAGGCGGTTACATGCCATCGTTCGGAACTGTGGCTGCGTCCGGCAACACCCTGACGCGCACTGGTAGTGGTGGTTGGGCCGACTACGGGTTCCGGGTCGGTGAGACGGTCAACGTCACGCAAGGCAGCACAGGTCGTGGGTCGTTCGCCATCGTCGCCTTGGCGGGCAACGTGATGACACTCTCCCGTACTTCAGCGTGGGGTTCGGAGACCGACTTCATCTTGACCGACCCGTCGGAGCGAACGGTGCGCGTCGGCGGCGGGGCGCAGATCACGGGTCGAACCGTCGACATCGACGCCCGCGTCTCGAAGCTCGACCTGTACGCCACTGCCTGGGCGACCGCCTACAGCCCGATCTTCTTCGGAGTCGCAAGTGCCTTCGCTGATGCGATGATCGGTATCAACTCGCTGACTCAGGTGCAGATCTCCAACGGCGGGGCGGGGACCCGCATCACGGGGATCCAAGGGGTCGACATCCAAGCCCGCCACGAGGCCCCCGGCGGCGCCGAGTTGAACATCGTCCGCAACGTTTACGTCCTCGCCGTGGCCCTGATCTTCCCGCAGGAGGGCCACCTCAGGGGCACCGACGCCCTCGTGAACGTCGTCGACGTCGACCGGGGTGTCCTGGTCGTGGCCGGTGCGCGACTCGCGACCCCTGCCGGCGGGTTGAAGGCATCGCCGAGCGGCCTCCACGTCGCACTGTATGTCGAAGCCCACAACGGGCCGGTGAACTACCCGGAAGTCCGGCCCGGAATCACCTACGACTCGGACACAGACGTGAGGACCGGCCACGTCTGGTGGGACGCCGACGTGATCGTGCTCGGCGGCCTGTTCGGTGCGCCGTTCCTCGTCGTCGACAGCGACGGAATCGTGCGAGCCGTCAATGCGGTCCAGGTGATCGACTCGAGCGGCCTCCCCGCCGTGACGCCGACGGTCGGCCAGCCGGTCCCGCTCGACGCATTCGGTGGAATCACGGTGGCGGACATCATCAACACGGGCTACGCGGACATCTTGATGGAAGCCGACACCTCGATCGACAACCAGGAGTACACCACCGTTGCCGGGAATCCGAATGGCGAGTGGCCCACGTTCGAGTTCCGCGACACGCTCGACTCGGTCACGATCCTCGACGCCTCGAACAAGGCGCTGCGGATCGGCGGGATCAACGTCGTGAACGACCTCGCGGGCGGCAACCCACTCGTGCAGTTGAGGTCCGCTGCTTCCGGGGTCTCGATCGAGTTCGATCTTCGTCGCGGCGCCGCCCCGTCGTACGTCGACGTCGAGAAGCGTGGCACGGGCAATCTCGGTCTGACCAAGGTGATCAACAACCCAATCGGGCTGACCCGGGTGATCGCATACGACGGATCGATCGTCGTCGCAGCGCCCGCTGCCCTGGTCGTCACGAACCAACTCGACATCGCCGCTCTCGCACCGACCGGATCGATCGGTGGCGTCAGCATGGCCGGCGTCGCCGACACGACACGGCTCCACGTCGACCTGGTGCAGTTCCTCGAACGCTTCCGAGTTGACGGGCCAAGCGTCGACACGCTGCGACCGGCGCGGATCCTTGCCGAGGCGGGCCGCGATGTGCGCCTTTCGCTGCGCGGCGTCGACCGCACGGGAGCGCTCACGCAGAAGCTGACGGTCTCCGCTGTCGGATCGAACTATTCGCTCACCAGAACCGCCGGCGGCAGCTGGACGAGCCTCGGCGAGGGTTTCATCGTCGGCGATCTGGTGCGGGTGTTCGACAGCAGCAAGATCGACCGGGGTCTCTTCACCGTCACGGCGGTGTCGAGTTCGGTGCTCACCGTCGCACCCGTCGGCGGTGCCACGCTCGCTGTCACCGAGGCAACGCTGTACGTCGTACGCACAGCTGCGATGAACATCGGGATCGACCGTATCGATGCCGGTCGCGACGTCGACCTCGAACTTCGTGACACCGTCCGCCAGCCGGGAACCGACGAAACCGGCGACGTCGACGCCCAGGTGCCGAACGAGATTGGGTTCTGGGCAACGCGCCGGTCGCACAGCTTCCACTTCCGAGGTGTCGGGCGTACCGGATCGTTGGCGCGGAGTGTGTACGACCCAGCCCGAACGGGTGTTCAGGGCGAGCGTGACCCGGCGGTCTACTCGGCCGGTATCGACGTCTCGATCGACGGAACCGTCACGCTCGAGCAGCGGCACGAGCAGCTTGCGCGAGTCGACGAGATCTTCCTCGGCACGACGCAGAGCCGAGTGCGCCTCGAGATCATCAACCGCGCGAGGGTCGTCTACTCCACCACGGCGATGCCGGCCGGATCGGCTGGTGTGATCGCCGGCGACGACATCATCATCGCCGACACTCAGGGTCTCGGCGGCTCGCCCACCAACCCGAGCGGGACGGTCGGAACCTCCGTTCCCCGCATCAACGTCGCCGGCTTCACCGACGTGCTCGGGCTCGGACACGTCGACGTGAACGTCGACGGCTCGGTCGAGCTCGAAGAGGTCGACGGAGATCTGCGGGTCGGCATGATCCGGTCGCGGGCCTCCGACGTCACGCTGAGATCACGCAACGGCTCGATCACCGATGCACCGACGGGCTCGAACGCCGCCGCGACCACGGGTGATGTGTACGCCGACGTGGTCGCGATCAACGTCACGCTCCACGCTGCGAGCGGGACCATCGGCAGCAACTCGAACTTCCTCGAGATCGACTCCTCGAACCGCGACGGGGCGTCGTTCGACGGCCTGCTCAATGCCGATGCGCTCGGCAACATCCGGATCACCGAGACGATCGGCACGCTCCGAGTCGATCTCGTCGACGCTGCTCAGGGTGACGTCAGCCTCGTGACGCTCAGCGGCTCGATCGTCGACGGCCGCAATGACGCTGTCGTCAACGTCAGCGCCAACTCGATCGACCTCGACGCCAATGGCGGTTCGATCGGCGACCCGAACGGAACCAACGACCTCGAGATCGATTCGGCCCGACAAGCGTACGGCGACGTCGGCATGGAGGCTGACGACAGCATCTTCGTCACCGAGGTCGATGGCACCCTCCACCTCGTGCTCGCCGAGGCTCTCGGCGGCAGCGTCCGCATCACCGTCCGCGAGTCCGCCGACCTCGACGAGCACCTCGACCTGCTGCATGACGGCTCGGTTCGTTTCGTCGAGAATGTGCTGAGCATCGTGCCGCGCGGTCGCATCGCCGCACTCAATGGCTCTGTCCTGTTGCGGATCGGCGACGACATGACCTCGACGCCGAACAGCGAGGTCCGCGCCGGGACGACGATCGACATCTACGGCGACTGGAACGACGACGCCGCCGACGGTGACGCCGGATACGGCACGACGATCGTGCTGCGCGGCGACATCGTGTCGGGCGGTCTGACGAGCGTGTTCGGCAACGCCGACACCGACACATTCCAGTTCGGCGACACGACGGGCGTCGCCGGAGGCACGGCGGTCGACGACCCCGGCTACATCAATCTCGGTGGCAAGACCCGGGTGTACGGCACGGCAATCGCAACGCCGATCGGGGGGACCGCCCCCGTCTGTACGACGCTGACGGCGACACCGTTCTGCGACGAGGACACGTTCACCGTGTACTTCCTCCAGTCGATGGACGTGGCAGCCGACGACACGCTCACCCTCGATGGACAGTCGGCGACCGACGACTACTTCGTGTACACGTCCGGCAGCCGGGGAAGCTCACGGAACTACATCGTGAACGTGCTCGACACCGGCACGCCGGGCGACGGCGTCGACACCCTCGACATCTACGGAGCCGACAGCTCGCTCATCGGATACATGTCGCCGAACACCCCGTACCCGACCGACGACATCTTCCTGCTCCGCCGCACCACCGGGATCACCGATGAGGTCGCCGACCGACCGGCGTTCGTGGCGCTCCTTCACACGACCCTCGACGTCGCCGCACCAACCGGCGTGGCGACGACCTCGTCGTTCGACATCGAACGGATCAACTACGACACGGCGATCAACGGACGCCTCAGCGTGTCGGGTCGGGGGGGCAACGACTACTTCGCGAGCGACGACAACAGCGCAATCACCACGCTCGACGGAGGCGCCGGCAACGACACCTTCCAGATCGGCCAGATCTACGGACTCAAGCGCGACGGCACCGACTACACCGGGCCGAACCCCAACACCAGCGGCAACACGAACGGTGGCTCACTGGCACCCGATGACGTGTTCGGAACCGTGGCCACCACCCGCGGCTGGCTGAGTGCCGGCAACACCCAGGCGCTCGTCGCCCAGGGTGGCATCGGCGACGACCTCTTCGTCGTCTACTCCAACCAGGCCGCCCTGCGCCTCGAAGGTGACGACGGCAACGACCAGTTCATCGTGCGGGCCTTCGCACTCGCTCTCACCGAGGGCGACTGCAACGGAGTCAACGGTGTCGACGATCCGTTCTGTCAGATCGTCTGGCGCGACGCCGCCGCCCAGGTCGCGATGCCCCGCCTGACCAATGGCTTCTCGACCGCCGCCGAGACCGACATCCGGACCGGCGCCGGCAACAACCAGGTCGAGTACAACGTGAACGCTCCGGTGTCGATCGAAGGCGGCAACGGCATCGACAAGGTCGTCGTGCTCGGCACCGAGTTCGCCGACCACATCGTCGTGACCGCCAAGGCGATCTACGGGGCAGGGCTGACGGTGACATACGCCACGATCGAGATCCTCGAGATCGACGGTCTCGAGGGCGACGACACCTTCGACATCCTCTCGACCGCTCCAGGCGTCGCGACCCGGGTGATCGGTGGCCTCGGCAGCGACATCATCAACGTCGCCGGCGACGTGGCCGGCAACGTCGTGTCCCGCGAGATCGAGGGCACGAGCGGAACGATCAACCACGGAGTCAGCTCGAACGATCCGCTGTACGACGGGCTGCTCGTCAACGGGATCGACGTCACCGTCGCCCGCCCGAACCAGGGCCAGGTGGTCATCGAGGAAACCGGTGGCTTCACCGACGTCCGCGAGGGCGGCAACGAGGACTCCTACATCGTGTACCTCGCCGAGGCACCCACCGCCGACGTCTACGTCACCGTGTCGGTGGCCCTGTCGAGCGGCTACGAGTTCGCCGCTGGCGGCGACACGCTCGTGGTGTCCGGTGTGCCGGTGGATTACGACCGCAAGATCATCGTCGACGGGGTCGAGGTGCCCGTACCCAAACGGGCGATCGTGTTGCGTTTCACCGCGACGTCCTGGTCGAAGGTCGACGCACAGACCGTGTGGCTCCGCGCGGTCGACGACGGCCTCGCCGAGGGCGACCGAGTCGTCACGGTGAGCCACTCGGTGATCAGCGCCGACTCGGGCTTCGATCATGCGATCGTCCGCAACGTCGAGGTCACCATCCGAGACAACGATCAGCCGTCGATCCAGGTCGTACAGGTCGGACCGGACGGTTCACCTGACAACACGACCGTGGTCGTCGAGGGCACCACGACCACCGGGCTGACCGACGCCTTCGACGTCCGCCTGTCCACCGACCCGCAGAGCACGGCAACCATCGAACTCCGCCCGATCGACGACCGGATCGAACTGACCGGCCCGGCCGGCTCGTTCGAGGAAATCACGCCCCGCTCGGTCGGCACGCCGGGCGTCTACCGGGTGACGCTCACAGGCGGGAGCAGCGGAACATGGCAGACCGGCGTGCGTGTCACGGTGCACGCGATCAACGACTTCGTCCGCCAGGACCCGCACTATACGACCATCGCCATCACGGCCTTCTCCGGCTACGTCGGTGCGCTGCCCGCTATCGTCGATGCGCTGATCATCGACGACGACACCGCCGGTGTCGTGACGATCGAATCCGGCGGCCGCACGCTGGTGTCGGCCGGCGACACGACCACCGGCCCTGGGCCCGGCGACGACTACGCCATCCGCCTGACCCAGGAGCCGACCGACGACGTGCGGGTCGCACTGGTGACCGACGGCCAGACCGACATCGTGATCGGCGGACGCGTGCAGCTCGCAGCGATCGGTGGCCAGGTCGCACTGCCCCAGTTCACCGGCGACTTCACGATCGTCGGAGACACCCTGACCCGGGTGAACGACTCGGCACTCGGCAGTTTCTCCGACGAAGGCTTCGCCGTCGGCCAGCTCATCCGCCTCCCGAACTCGCTCGGCGTCTTCACGATCACCGCCCTGACGGAAGCCACGCTCACCCTCAGCGGCACTCCGGGTGCGGGAAGTCTGACCGGTGCTTCGGTCAGCCGCCTCGTCACCCGTGGCCTCTTCACCGGGTCGGTCAGCTACGACGCCGCCACCGGGACGCTCACCCGCAGCGACGGTTCGAGTTGGCTCGACGACGGCTTCCTCGAGGGCCAGCTGTTCAAGGTCGACGGCTTCGGCGATCTGCTGTTCAAAATCCAGACGATCAGCGGCACGACGGGCGACCGCCTCGACATCCTCACGGTGACGAGCAAGTTGGCGTTGCCGAGCACGGGTGCCGGAAGGCTCACCTTCACGCAGTGGGCCGCTGTTGTCGACTTCGACGGCACCAACTGGTACGAACTGGTCAAGATCCTGGTGCAGGCCGACCCGTGGTTCGAGCTGGCACCGGGCCGTGAGAACCTGCGCAGCTTCGCCAAGCGCGCTCACCTGCTCAGCGGGATCCGCGGTCCGGTCGCCGTGGAAGGTGGCCCGACCGCAACCGACCGCTCGCTGCGCCCCGCCGTGATGCTGCCCGGCGAGACCAACGCCCCGCTGTTCCAGATCGCCGAACAACCCGACGAGGCCCAACAGGTCGACGTGCTCAACATCTTCGACGATTCGAGTCGGGAAGACCGCTCGGGCACGATGACCTCGACGGCGCTCACGGGGTTCGGCATGGGCGGCGATGTCGACTTCAGTGACCTGCTCGGCCCCGGCGAGACCATGCCGTTCGGTGAGCCGTCGGCCTACCCCGGCGGCATCAGCTACGGATCGATCGTGTGGGATCCGGTGAACGAGGTCTTCCTCGCCACCGACACGGTCCGGAGCACCATCGAGGTGCTCAACCTCCTGCTCGGCGAGGGCAACGACACCCTCACGATCGAGAGCACGCTCGTGCCGGGCCCTGACGGCACCGGCCAGGTCGCCGTCCACGGCGGGATCACCGTCGTCCACGGCGGCGGCAACTCGTTGCTCGAGGTGCGGGGCGACTTCACCGTCGATCCCGACGGCACCTCGATCTCCCGCAACGACGGTGTGTCCTGGGCCGACGCCGGGTTCGCCGTCGGCCAACAGGTGATGATCGACGGAATGGTCGTCGGCACGGTCACCGTGCTCGACGGCGGCACCATGACGGTGAGCGGCGGCACCTGGGGCAGCGGGCCCTACACCGGACGCATCGTGGCGGTTCTCGACCCGAAGACCGAGCGGGAGCGCATCGGCGGAGACCTGATCATCGTCACGGGTGGCGCAGGACCCGACTCGCCGCTCATCGTGTACGGCGACACGTCGCAGGACGGCATCTGGTACAGCGGCGACCCGATCAAGCAGTCGATCCGTGACTTCGGGACCAAGCCGTTCCCCGGCGAGGTCGGTAACGGCACCTCGAACTTCTTCTTCCCGATCGCCACGCCGTACACGTACGCCGGCCACGACGTGATCGATGCTTCGGCGCTCTTCGCCGGACTCGCCGACAACGCACTCCCGACCGTCGGCTTCACCGCCTACGGGGGCATCGGCGACGACACGATCATCGGCAGCCAGGCCGCCGACTACCTGGTCGGCGGGTCCGGTGACGACGTGATCCACGGTGGCCGCGGCTCCGACCAGATCTACGGCGACAACGGTGTGAACGTCGACGTGATCACCCGTGAACTCGTGTTCCCGTTCAGGAACTCGTCGGTCCGCGCGATGCGCGACTCGCTCACGGTCGGCGAGGACGTGCTGTACGGCGACGTCCCGGGTGGGACGGCCAACACGACCAACACCTACGACGACGTGATCTTCGGCGACTACGGAGTGGTCACTCAGGACGTGGAGTCGGCGATCGTGGGTTCAGGCGCGGGTCCGACTGGCGGATACGTCCGTGCGGGAGTCCTGCCGGAGCGGATCGAGAACGCCAGCCGGATCCGGGAGATCACGACGGTGCGTCCCGAGGACGGCGCCGACGACGAGATTCACGGCGACGGCGGCCGCGACCGCATCTTAGGCGGCAACGGCGACGACGTGATTTCGGGCGACGGCGAATCCGACGTGATCTTCGGCGACCACGGCCGCATGGTCTACATCTCCGGCGCCGCCGACGTCACGACCCTCCACCTGGTCGAGAGCATCTCGTTCCCGCAGGGCGGCATCGACACGATCACGGCCCACGATGGTGACGACATCATCGCCGGCGGTGTCGAGGGTGACATCATCGACGCCGGCGAGGGCCAGAACATCGTGTTCGGCGACCACGGTCGGGTCACCGGTGTCGAAGGGGCCCTGCCGTTCAACCGCCCGATCCCGTCGACGTTCCCCGGCTACACCCCCGACGACTACCAGGTCTCGAACCTCGCGCTGGTCGAAGGCTTCGCACCGGACGGCGAGCACGGCAGCGACGACACGATCACGACCGGACTCGGCCGAGACATGATCTTCGGTGGAGCCGGCGGCGACCGGATCGTCGCCAACTCCGGTGAGAACCTGGCCGGCGGACTGCTCGACGGCAACAACATCGTGATCGGCGACTACGGATTCGTCGACTACATGGTCAACCTCGATCCGCACGACATCGACCTGATCGCGTCGTTCGATGCGTGGACGAATCTCGGCGGCGCCGACGTCATCTTCACCGGCGCCCGGAACGACATCGTGATCGGTGGTACGGGTGCCGACGTCCTGACCGTCGGTGAGGGCTTCAACCTTGCGTTCGGCGACAATGCCCGTCTCGCCTCCGACCCGACCCTCGAAGATACGCACGAGACGGTGTATTCGGTTCACGAGTTCCGGGTGTGCAGCATCGAGACGATCGGGTTCGACGACGACGACGGCGGCGGCGACACGATCTACGGCAGCGAACGGGGCGACTTCATCTTCGGTGGTGCCGGAAGCGACGTCATCTACGGCAAGGGTGGCAACGACATCATTTTCGGCGACCAGGGCAAGATCGCCTGTCGCAACGGCAAGACGCTGATTCCCGACCACGTGCTCAACGGTGTGTGCGTCAACCTCGGCGGCCTGATCGACTTTTACACACTCAACAACCTCGCCACCACCGGCTCGGGCGACGACCTGATCTTCGCCGGCACCGGGAACGACATCGTGCTCGGCCAGCAGGGCAACGACATCCTGTACGGCGAGGGCGACGACGACATCCTGATCGGCGGCTCCAACATTGCCGGAGCGATCGACAACTGGGTCGGCATCGATGGCGACGTGATCGACGGCGGCTCGGGTAACGACCTGATCGCCGGCGACAACGCCGACGCCTGCTTCCGCCCCCTCGGCGACCATCTCGACCCGCGCATGCGGGCGCTCGCCGGCACC
>JBDSBE010000015.1:0-5913 GCA_039921745.1 Ilumatobacteraceae bacterium
TACGGGCTCGGATTGTTCAATCCGGCCGATGGGCACGCGAGGGCCGTGGGGCACCAGGGCGAGTTGTTCGGGTAGATGTCGTGGGCTGCGTGTCTGCCCGAGGAGGGATCGGTGATCGTCGTGTTGACCAACCGCCCCGCGACGATGTCCGTCGAGCTCTTCTTCGGAATGCTGCGCCCGTTCGTCGACGTCGTGCGTTCAGGCTGAACGTTGAACGGAGCGTCGCGAACTGCGGCTGACGGGATCGAGCCGAACTACCCAGATCGCCACCGCACCGAGACCGCACACTTCGCCGCTCAGATCTCAACAACACCGCGCAGCGAGTAGCGCGGTATCGGCCCTTACGTGACACGAGATAATCCCGTCCGTGACCCGGCGACCGGGGGCACCGTTTGGTGCGTGCCTACCATCGGGAGTGATGGAGTGTCGATCGACCACTTGAAGTTGCTCGTTCGTTGGGAAGACAATCCTGATTTGGCGGCCGCCATCGGTGGCCGCTGGGCCGATCGGTATGAGGGGCCGACCGACCTCATCCAAGACGTGCCGTGGCGTGACTTGCTCATCGCCGAGGAGGCCGGCAGGCCGATGGGATTTGTGCAACTCACCGACGCCAGCGAGGAGGAGTCGCACTACTCGAGGAATCCGCGGAATCAGCGCGGCGAGCCGGTCAGTCGGCGAACGGGTCGTGTTCGGGCCAGTCATCGGCCAGGGCCGCCCGTGCCTTGCGTACGGTGATGTCGACGCCGGTCTCGACGTCGGCGCGGCGCCCGCCGGCGGACAGCCGCACCTCGATGCGGTGTGTGCCCGCCGCCAAGGGTCCGATCGATGTCAGCGTGCCGGTGGCAATTGGCTCACCGTCGACCAGCCACGCCGTGCGCTCCTCTGCTTCTGCGAGCACGTCCGGAGACTCAGGGTGCTGGACGAGGCACTCGACGTCGACCGGCGCGCCTTCGGGGAACGTCGAGCCACCCTCGGGCCGCATGATCGTCAGCACTGGCCCGATCGGTTCGACCTTGATCGGCTTGGTCCGGGCGGCGGCGGAGCGCAAGCCGTCGGAGTACACGACAAAGAATTCACATCGTGCGCCACCCGGCAGGCGGTCGGGGTCGATGCTGATGCGCCGCCGAGTTGGTCCGAGGTAGACGGTGTGGAAGCCACGCTCGGCCCAGCGGTACACCACCTTGACGTAGGCCACGTCGGGGTCGGTCGGTCTCGAGACGTCGAGGCCGAGCACCGCCGGCTCGCCACCCGGAAAGCCCGACTCGTCGCGCTCGCGGTCTGACTTCCCGCGCGTCGGTGGCGACAGCACCTTCACGCCGACCATCGGCGGTTCACCGATCGGCGTCGACCACAGCAGACGATCACCGCGGCGGAGTCGCAGCTCGGCCGCCTCGTCGTCGAGCGGGACGTAGACGCGCACGCGCCACGTCTGAACCTCGGGCGCACAGACGCCCTCGCGCTCGATCCGTGGTCGCTGCGTCCGTAACACGCGGCCCTCGGCGTCGAGCGTCTCGGCGATCACGTCGCCGTGATCGTGTTGCTCGGGCTCCGGCCAGTTGCGCACGAACGTGGTCGAGCCGCACCGGCGCGGCGTGAAGTCGTCGTCGCGTGTCAGTCGGCCGCGGACGAGCAGGTACTCGCGCTGGTCCTCATTGTCGTCACCTTCGCGTGGCATCGCTCACCCTCCGATCTCGTTCCATAGACGATCCCATCGTTCAGGCATCGGCCATGTGCCGTTCGGTGTTCCCCAGTACGTCATCACATCGGCGACCCCGGCGCCAGTGAGCGACAAAGCCCGGGGGTTGACGCCGGCACCACCGCCGACTGTCCCGGCGGTGTCGAAGGGGACGTCGACGAGTTTCGCCCCGTTGGGCCATGCCGATGCGGCGTCGCCGCCGGTCGGTGGCGTGGTGCCGGCTTGCGCGAGGCGGACGTGTGTCTGGTTCAGGCAGTGCGCCAGTTCGTGGGCGGCGTACGGCCCGTTGTTCGGCGGCGTGTAGCAGACGTTGCTCGGGATGTTGTACGCCTCACCCCGCTGGAAGTTGCCGGGGATCAGCACCCAGATGGTTCCGTCCTCGTCGGGGCAGTCGGAGCCGAGCCAGTTGGTGATCTCTTCCCAGAAGCTGCAGTTATGTTGGTCGTCGAAGTCGTCGAGCATGTTGCGTCGCTCGGCGGCGATCTGGGCGACCGTGGTGCCCGATGTCCGATTCTCGACACCGACGCCCGGCACGGGGGCGATGCCGGCGGTCGGTGTGGGCAGCAACGGGACCGCCCCGCGGAGCGTGTCGACGCACTGGGCCGCTGAGGCGGCTCCTGCGCCGTTCCAGTTGACGCGCACGTACCGGAACTGCAGCGTCCGTCGTCGCTGATAGGTGATGGCGCCGACGTTGCGAGTGACGACCTGGTTGTGGCCGGCGAATCCGCCGACGGCGCCGAAGCCGTTGACGCGCACCTCCACCTGGTAGCTGGCCGTGCTGCTCGCCCAGCTGACGGGGAGCATGAAGTTCAGCGTGTCGGTCGTCGTGTTGAACGAGGGCGCCCCGACGACGGTGATCGACGTGCCGGATGTCGCCACCATCGGCCGCGCGTTGGCCGGGGCGGGGCTGATCCAGCCGGACCAGCCGCCGCGGTACATGCGGATCCGCCCCGTGACGTTGGGGACGGTGTTGCCACCCCATCCACCGAGCCCGTGGTTGACCAGCACCCGCACGACGGTCGGCTTGTTCTCGACCATCCTGAGGGTGTTCGTGCCGTTCTGGATCGACTGGGTCACCTGGATCGCACCAATCCGCAACAGCGGCCGCCTCGATGTGTAGACGCGCGCGGTCCGGCTGACGGAACCACCACACGCCCCGGCGACCGTCAACGTGTAAAGCCACTCGGCCGGGCCGGTGTGGGTGACCGGCCCGAAGGCGTGGCTGCCGGTCAGCGACGAGGTGACGAGCGAGTTCGAGCCGGCGAACGCCGGCGCGCCGGGCGTGTCGCGAGTGATCGTGACGGTTCCGGCGTTGCGGACCGTCCAGCGCAGGGTGAGCGCTTCGCCGTTGTCGAGGACGGTCGCTCCCTCGTTGTTGGCGGTGAACGCGACGATCTCGGCGACGCCGGCGGTGATCGTGTTGATCGCCGTCGCCGGCGGGCACATCCCGAACGGCGGGAACGGGGTGCGCTTGCGCGGCTGGCAGAACAGTCCGTTCAGCTGTTCGACGAGCTGGTTCATCCGTGCGACCCACGCGTTGTAGGCGTCGATGTAGGCCTTGTCGCCGAAGCCGACGGGTCCCGAGGCGACGCGTGCAGGCAGGACGGCGGTGATCCTGGCGTTCGACCACGTGACGGGGGCGACGACGCGGCATCCATCAAGGGTCGGTAGGAGGAGCACGGTGTTGGCCGGTTGGGTGCCGCCGAAACCGTTGCCGGTGATGGTGATGGTGTCGCCGGCGCACGGACCGCTGACGGCGACGCGGGTGATCCCGGTGTTCCAGACAGCCATCTGCGGTGGTGTCGGCAGCGGTGGAGGTGGTTCGCCGAGCGCTTGGAGGATGCGTCGGGCGGCCAGAACGCAGGCGATGAACTTGGTGACCCGCGGGTCGATGTAGTTCAAGTCGTCGCGCCACCTCGGGTACTTGTGATCCCATTTGGCGGGGTCCCAGTGCCTGGGCTTGCGGTACTTCTTGAGCAACGCCGCGATCCACTCGTGCACCGGTGTCCCGGGTCCCTTCGGCACACCGGGACCGCCCGGCAGTCCAACGCCGGGCCACCCTGGAATTCCGCCGCTTGGCAAGCCCGGCATTCCACCCGGCAGACCCGGCACGCCGCCGGGCGCTGCGCCCATCAGCGTCTGCATCGCCGGCGCCGGCGCCGGCACGTCGGTGAGCCAGCCGAGCAGACCTGCCTGCCCGGCGCGGTCCAGCACGGCGAGTGAGCCCGCAGCGCCGTCGGTGTAATGGGCGTCGACGAGGGCCGCGACGAATTGCGCGTCGAGGGCGAGCGACACGACGGTGTCCATCGCCTGCCGTGCGTCGACGGGCGATCCCAACCGCTTCGACATCGCCAGCTGAGCGACGTCGCACAGGAGCTGGGTCAGCGCCGATTGATCGATCGCCGCGTACTCGGGCTCGTCGCCGACGACATCGATGGCAGCGCCGGGATCGCTCCCGTCGCGATATTGAGGACGTCGGCGTTTCGAGCACGGGGCGCAGCAGCAGTCGGCGTGGTCGTGAGAGTGGTCGGGTGTTTCCGGATCCCTCTTCAGGCGGAGCGCGTGGGCGATCAGGTCGGCGACGGGTCCTATGGACTGTTCGTCGCCGTCGGCGGCACGTCGGGCGGTAGCGGCGAGTTCGTCGAGGAGGACGAGCGGGCTGATGAGCCCTTCGATGAGCCGCGGCACCAGTGCGAGATCAGGCAGCTCGTCGCCTTCCTCGAGTCCCGCCGAGACGAGCGCGGAGAATGTTCGTCCGATCGCAGTCCATCTCCCGACCGCTCCTTCGCTCGCTGGCATCGCCGACCTCCCGGGCCAAACGGACTATCGCCCGGTTCGACAGTACTCCTGGGCTGGGAGGATGTCACTGGGGTGACGACCCGCCCGCCGTGGTCGGTGACGAATGGTTCACGGTTTGGTTCGCTCCGTGGGGTGGGTTCGGTGCGCACCCGATAGCCCGCGCCCGGTAACCCCCAAACCGCCCGACGACGACTCCTTGATATCGGCCCAAGCGTGACACGAGATAATCCCGACGGGGCCCCGGTCGTCGATGAAGCGATATCGCCGCATCTATCCGTTTGCCCGTTGATCCTGGTCGGCGATCGCATCTGCCGATCCGCACGATTGTGCCGTTCGAGACGACCGTTTCCGAGCGGGGCAACTCGGCCGAGCCCCCTGCCGACGAAGCCGAGCGCCGGTGGCGCGAAGCGCAGCGTGAGCAGCAACGCCGATACGACCGTGAACAAGCTGAGGCGATCGGACCTGCGCTTTCGGCAGTCCCTCGTTTCGAGCTCGCTGACCGGGCGTACTACCTCGTCACAGGAGCTCTTTCAGCGGTGTCGGATCTGCGCTATCCGAGCGATGAAGAATGGCGGAACCCCGACCTGTTCTGGCCGAGCGATCATTCGTGGTTCGCGGCGACCCATGTCGACTTCTCGTCGCTTTACGTCGGAGGGCCCGGATCGTTCACGACTGAACTCGCTTCACGATCGACGACGAGCTGTGAACTCGTCGAGCACAACAACTTCCTTCCCACCGAGAACTGATCGCCGGCGGCGACCGAAAGCCCGACCCGACCGTTGCCAAGCCTCGTGGGAGAAGAGCGGTGGAAAGCACTCGATATCGACACTCGATAATCTGTCGTGGGTCGTGGCATGGCCCCGACATATCTACCCAAGTGCAGTGCACGGGGAATCGCACCGTCGGGCGGGCCGTAGGGGACGCGTCCTCGAAAGCACAGAATCCTTCGCCGTGAACGAGCGGTCACCCGGTGGTCCGCTCCGTCACAGTCTCTGTCATCGTCGCCGCGAGCCAACTAGAATTCTGCCTGCGTCGTAGTCACGACGCTTGACGGTAGAAGGAGCTTCCGATGCCAAAGATGATCATCACCCACAGCGTCGCTGATGTCGACAATTGGCTGGGGTTCAAAGCGGAGCGGGCCGAGGCCGTCGCGGGCCTCGGTGGGACGAACGTCGTTGACCACGTGGCACACGACGGCAGCAACATGATTGCCGTGTCGTGCGACGTCGCCGATGTCGACGCGATGATGGCGACGCTCGGGTCGCCGCCTCCGGAGATTGCCGCTGTCATGGAGAAGCACGGGGTACTCCCTCCCTTGGTCGCCTACGTCGAGGGATAGCACCGCTCTCGACTGCCGGTGTGGCGGGGTTACATCGTGAACGGTGAGTCCCATAGGTGCCGTCGGAGGGCACCCGATA
>JBDSBE010000016.1:0-9761 GCA_039921745.1 Ilumatobacteraceae bacterium
GTCGCCGGTCAGTTCATACGCGGGCATGCGTGACCGTCGGGGTCGATGGGGAGTGCGCACCACTGACAGTCGGGGCGACCGGCGGAGACGATCTTCTCGGCGTGCTCGCAGAACGCAGCCGCTTGGGCACGGGTGACGTACACGCGGATGTGCCCGTCGCGGCCGTCGATCGCCTCGCCGTCCTCGTCGTACGCGCCGACCTCCTCGAGCTGCACGATCATCTTGTCGGAGCTGCGGTCGTAACCGAGGCCGATCGGTCCGAGTACGAAGACCTCCTCGACCGGCGTGGCGAGTTCGAGCGCGCCGGCCATCGGCTTGTCCTCAGGTGGCGGCAGGTCGTTCAACACCCGCTGCAGGTACTGGACGATCGCGGAGACCTGCTGTTTTTCGCACTTGACGGCGACGCGCTGACGGCCCTGGCGGGCCTGCAGGAAGAAGACCCGGGCGCCCGGCTCGCCGATTGCGCCGGTGGTGAAGGCGTCGACCTCCTCGAACTCGTAGAAGACGCTCATCGGCTGCTCATGACGGTGTGAGGTCGCGGAGCGAACCGCCGGTCGAGTTCACGGTCAGCGCCACCGGGCCATCGGTCGACCAGGCGATCCCGCTGATCGAGCAGGTCGAGATCACGATCCGCTGGAACAGATCGAGATGGGTGCCGAGTGCATGCGCCATCGCTGCCTTGATCGTGTCGGCGTGACTCACGCACACGATCACACCGCCAGGGTGTTGCGCTCGGAGGCGGTCGAGCGTGGTGACCATCCGGACCTGCATCTCGGTGAAGCTCTCGCCGTTCGGGAACCGGAAGGTCGAGGGCGCCTTCTGTACCGTCCGCCATTCGGGCAGCTTCATCAGGTTGGCCAGTTCGGCGCCCGTCCAGTCGCCGAAGTCGCATTCGATCAACCCACGTTCGACCTTGGGGCGCAGCCCAACGGCCGTGCCGATCGGGGCCGCCGTCTCGCGGGCACGCTCCATCGGTGACGTGTAGATCGCGTCGACGTGGTGCAGCTCGGCGATCCGGACGCCGGCGCGTTCGGCCTGCTCGATGCCGAGGTCGGCGAGATGCAGACCCTTCGCCCGACCCGGGAGCAGCTTGCCGGTGGTCGGCGTCTGACCGTGTCGGACCATCAGGATCGTCGTCGGCTTCGGACCTTTCGGCGCACGCGCCGCTCGCTTGGTGGGGGTCCGCTTCGCTGCCGCGTTCTTCGTCGCCATGATGCCTGCCAACCTACTGGCGATGACTCCGCGACGGCACCGCGACTTGGACCGACTCGAGCGGGAGGTCATCGCGTGCGATACCTGCCCGCGATTGCGAGCGTGGTGCGAGCAGGTCGCGGTCGAGAAGCGGGCGTCCTTTCGCGACGAGACCTACTGGGGGAAACCGATTCCGGGCTTCGGCGACCCCGATGCGAGGATCGTCGTGCTCGGTCTGGCCCCCGCAGCCCATGGAGCGAATCGCACCGGGCGTGTATTCACGGGTGACCGCAGCGGCGACTGGCTGTTCCGAGCCATGCACCGGGCCGGGCTCGCGAACCAACCGACGTCGGTGTCTGCCGACGACGGCCTGCGACTGTCCGATGCGTGGGTGACGGCGGCGGTCAAGTGCGCCCCTCCGCACAACAAGCCGCTGCCGGGTGAGCGCGATGCGTGTGCACCGTTCCTCGTACGCGAGCTGCAACTCCTGTCGCATGCGCGTGTCGTCGTCTGCCTGGGCAGGTTCGGCTTCGACGCGGCGTGCCGCCACTTCGATGTGCGGCCACGCCCGACGTTCGGGCACGGCGTCGAAGTTCCGCTCGAACTCGGTCCGACGCTGCTGTGTTCGTTCCACCCCAGCCAGCAGAACACGTTCACGCGACGCCTCACCGAGCCGATGCTCGACGACGTCTTCGCCCGGGCGGTCGAACTCGCAGCCGTCTGAGCGCATCCGACGTCCTCGTCGGTGGGGGACCGTTTGGCGGTCGAGCAAAACGGGAATAAATAAGACTAAGCGATGTTCAATCGCTCGTACCCAACGAACGCATTTCAACGAAAGGTCTCGCCCATGAACAAGCTCCCCCCATCCGTGCGACTCAAGGTCCCATTCCTCATCGCCGGTTTCCTGTCGTTCCTGTTCTCCGTCTTCCTCTATTTCGTCCGGAACGAGGAGATGGCCGGCATCTTCGTCGGTCTGTGGGTGCCCTCGATCCATTCGCTGGGCACGCTGATCCTGACGCCCACCGAGCCGACCGTGGGCGCGCTCGCACCGCTCGACACGGTGTCGGCCCGATGAGTACCACGAACACCGTCCTGTTCGCCGTCGGCGTCTTCGTCTTCATGATGACGATCTACGGCGTGGTCATGGCCGGGGGAGAGATGCTCAAACAGAAGCAGCTGGAACAACTGGCGGACGACACCAGGGCGGTCGTGAACCCCGGCGGCTTCGACCTGTTCGTGACGCCGACCGATGACGGGACTTCGTCGACCCAGGCGGGAGCGAACCGATGAAGATCGTCGGACGAATCGCCCAGACCGTTGCGGCACTGTGGATCCTCGATGTCTGGTTCCACCGTTTCAACAAGGACACCGGTTACCGCGGCGGTGGCGCGACCAACATGCAGGAAGAGTTCGCGGAGTACGGGCTCTCCAAGAACGTGATGTACGCAGTCGGCGGTGTCAAGGTCAGCCTCGCTACGATGATGCTGGTCGGGCACGCCGTTCCCAAGCTCGTGCGCCCGGCGTCGGCGGGACTTGCGATGTTCATGCTCGGAGCGGTCGGCATGCACATGAAAGTGCACGACCCGATCAAACGGGCGATGCCTGCGATCACCGTGTTGACGCTGTCGACGGTGGCCGCCGGACTCGCCGACCGTGCCAACTGAGCGGATTGTCAGCCCGACAGGAAGAGGTACACGAGGACGCCATTGAGCGCGCCGAGGATGGCGGCCGGGATCATGTGGCGCAGAGCGTCGTCGATGCGCCAGCGGGCGATCAGGCCGAGCATCATCATTGCGGTCAACCCGAGCGCTGCAACTGCGCCCAACGGCGACACGGACAGGCCGATGATCACACCGGCGGCGCCGAACAGCTCGGCCGCCCCGATCAGGACGCGGAGGTGGGCCAATCCGTATCGCTCGTACCCCGCACGCCGCGGGTGCGCGATCAGCGTGGTGATGCCGTAGTACCCGAAGGCCAGCGCCGAGGTGACGGCCAGCACGACGAGCAGCATGTGGGGATGAGTGTACGAGGCCCCTCAACCACCGAGCGGGGCGCCACGAGCGATCGGAGCGCCTCGGTCGTCAGTAGATCTCGATCAGGCCGGCGGCACCCTGACCGCCACCGATGCACATGGTCACGACGCCGTATTTGGCACCCCGACGCTTGCCCTCCTGGAGGATGTGCCCGGTGCAGCGCGTGCCGGTCATCCCGAACGGGTGACAGATCGCGATCGAACCGCCGTTGACGTTGTACTTCTCCGGGTCGATGCCGAGTGTGTCGCGGCTGTACAGGCACTGGCTGGCGAATGCCTCGTTGAGTTCCCACAGGTCGATGTCGTCGACGGTGAGCCCATGGCGCTTGAGCAGTTTCGGCACGGCGTAGACGGGACCGATGCCCATCTCGTCCGGCTCGCACCCGGCGACGGCCCAACCCCGGAAGGCACCCAGCGGTTCGATGTCCCGTCGGGCGGCTTCCTCGTCGGACATCATCACCACGGCTGCCGCCCCGTCGGAGAGTTGGCTGGCGTTCCCGGCGGTGACGTAGTTGCCCTCGCCTCGCACTGGTTGGAGCTTGGCGAGACCTTCGAGCGTCGTCGAGGGCCGGTTGCACTCGTCGCCGTCGACGGTGTAGTCGACGATCGTCTCCTCCTTCGTCTCCCGGTCGACGAGTTTCATCTTGGTCTTCATCGGGACGATCTCATCCTCGAACAGCCCGTTCTCCTGGGCCCGAGCCATCCGCATCTGCGACTCGTACGAGAACTCGTCCTGGTACTCACGCGAGACGTTGTACCGCTCGGCCACGATGTCGGCTGTCTCGATCATCGCCATGTAGATCGCGGGATACATGTCGGTGAGGGCCGGGTCCATGTTGGCCTGGCCGCCCATGCCGGGGCTGGGGATCGAGATCGACTCGACGCCCCCGGCAACCGCGACCTCGACGCCGTCGAGCTTGATGTGGTTGGCGGCGACAGCGATCGAGTTGAGGCCGGATGAGCAGTGCCGCTGGATCGTGTTGCCGCCGGTGGTGACGGGTAGGCCGGCGAGCAGGGACGACAGACGACCCAGGTTGCCGGCACCGTGGGCACCGTTTCCGAGCGCGACGTCCTCGACCGCTTCCGGCTCGACACCCGATTTCTCCACCGCCGAACTGATCGCATGCGCCGCCATCGTCATCGCCGGGGTCATGTTGAATCCGCCGCGACCGGCTTTGGCCAACCCGGTCCGGGCGTAGGAAACGAATACTGCTTCGCGCATGGGCGCTCCTGTCATGTCGAGTGATCGAGATCGAAGAGCACGCTAGTGAGCGTGATCGCCACCGACACTGGCGGAGCGGGTCGCCCGGGGTTCACAGTCCGCAGCCACCGAACGGTTCGTCGGGGCGGTCTGCCAGTCCCGGTGGCGGCACCGGTAGCCTCGAAGCCCTGTGAATCGCCTACTCGCCACTGCTGCTCTCGCCACCGCCGTGCTCTCCGCATGCGGAGTCTCGGCCCCACCGCCGAACGAGTTGGCCGGCGAGATCATCGACACGCTCGACGAACTGCCCGAATCGGTCCGAGCGTGCATGCGCGAACAACTGGCCGGCTACAGCGATCAGGACCTCGAGTCGATCACGAACGATCTCGAGTCGGAGAACACCGAGACGAAGGCCGCCGCTCAGGCCGCGCTCGACAAATTCCAGCGCGATCTGGCGTCCTGCCGCTGACTGTTGACGGGATGACGGCGCGTACTGTGCGCCGGTGCCGAACCACCTGAGAACCCATCGCTGATGGGCGCCGTGTTCGGAGCGCTGTCGGCCGTGAGCATCGGCCTGACCGACCTGTTCGGCAGGCACGTGGTGAACCGGCGTGGGTCGCTCGTCGCAGCGATGATCATTCAGGCGGTGGCGACGGTTGCATCCGGCGGGGCCCTGCTGGTCATCGCCAGTCAGTTCGGCGTCCGCGACCTCCTCATCGGAGGCGTCTCCGGCGTCGGGCTCGGGATCGGGTTGGCCTGCTACCTGACCGGTCTGCAACACTCGTCGTCCGCAGTCGTGGCACCGGTCGTCGCGACGATGAGCGCCGTGATCCCGTTCGCGTATGCCGTCACACGGGGCTCGGCGGCGTCGCCCTGGTCGTTCATCGGCGCTGCGGTCGCGATCGGCGGCCTCCTCCTGATCACGGCGGGTGGCGGGCCGGTCCGTGACGTCCAGGCCGGTCTGCGCTGGGCTGTGGCGTCCGGCCTCGGGTACGGGTTCGGGCTCTCGGTGGCGATCGAGGCGTCGGCGGAGAGCGGTGCCTGGCCGGCCGTCGCGCAACGCGCCGTTGCATTCGTGCTGATGGCCGTGCTGGTGGGGCGTGCCCACGGTGCCGTGCCGATCGTGGGTGTGCGAGCGTTCGGCATTGCGGCGGGTGTCTTCGCGGCGGCGTCGACGGTGTTCTTCCTCTTGGGGGTCCAGGCTGATGCGACCCCCGCCGTCGTCACGGCGTCGATGTTCCCGGCCGCGACCGTGACGATCGGGGCCCTCGTCTTCGGCGACCGGGTGAACCGCACCCAGGTCGCCGGCGTCGGCGTGGTGCTGGTCGGCGTGGCCGCGGTCGTCGCGGCCTGACCCGGATCAGCCGCCTGCCGGTGGCTCGGGCGTCGCGTCGACAGTCGGTGCCGGCTTCTTCTTGGGAGGAGGCACGCCGACGGCGGGGGCGGGATCGGCGTCGTCGGGCCAACGGCGCCGGCTGACGATCGAGAGCAGCCGCAGCAGCCGCATCGCCGTCTCGTCCTCCTGCGCCGGCTTGGCGATGATCGAGCCGTCTGCGATCATGCGCTCGATCACCTCTTCGCCGAGTTCGGTGCGCACGATCGTCAGGGTCCAGTCGTTGTCCTCGCCGATGCCGCCGGTCGCCACGTCGGAGTGCTCGGCGGCGAAATCGGGGCAGGTCGTGCAGCCCTGACGGGTCCAGGCGTGGCACTCCTTCAAGTTGACCTCGTGGTAGGAGCCGTCCTTCATCCAGATCTGGAACACGCCCTTGATGTTCATCTTCGCCATGTCCTGCTTCTTGAGGCCGTACTTGGCTTCGAACAACTCTTCGAAGATCGCGTCGTCGAACGTCTTCGAACACAGCAGTCCGATGTTGAACAGGAACGGTTTGGACACCTTGCCGGCCTTGCGGTCCCACATGATCGGCGGGGACGACGTCTGGCAGCCCATGCCGACGAGTGCAAGCCGCTCGAACCCGCGCTCGCGCGCCTCGGGGAGCGCCAGCGGGTTCGCGCAGTAGGTGTAGCGACTGCCGGCGGTGGCGAGGATCTCCTCCTTCGTGACGACGACGGCCGGTTTGGCCTTCCACGCGTCGTCGTCCTCCACCCCCGACACCAGGGCGGCGTCGATGTAGTCGTGGTCGCGCAGCCAGATCAGCATTGCCGACACGAGCCCGCCGTCCTGACCCATCCGGTGCACCATCTCGTCGCTCGCTCGGGTCAGGTAGAGCTGTCGCCAGATGCCCGCCATCTCGTCGGGCTCACGGGTGCGGCCGAACAGGTGCATGTCGGCGGCGGGCTCCCAGGCCCGGAAACGCGGGCAGGCGCGAGTGCACGTGGTGCATCCCTTCTCGCCGTGGATGCAGTTGTCGAGGCCGAGTTCTTCCTCGAGGTGGAAGGGGATGTACTTGCCCTCTTCGTGCTCGTAGCCGATCACGTCGTGCGGGCAGGTCACCACGCACCCGGCGCATCCCGTGCACAGATCGTTCGTGATCACTTCCGCATAGAGCTCTTTCCACTGGGCTGTCCAGCGGGTGGTCGCCGGCGGTGCGTCCTCGGTGACGGTCATGCGGGCAACCTAGGCGATCGGCTGTCGACGCACCCGTCTCGACACGCCGCAGTCCCGCGGAGCTGTGAGCGGTCCGGCGGCAGACGACCCGTGGCGCCGGATTCGGACCGAAGCCGCAACGATCGGGGTGCCGTCACCAGCGCTCGACGTCGGCTCCCGATTGCTCGACGACCCAGTTCCACAGCTCGGCGCGACGCTGCGGCGTGTCGGTCGTGCGGGTCTTGCCGATCTTGTGGATCGAACGCGTGCGGCGGTCGAGCCAGAACTCGCCGCTGGTGCCCGTCGGCTCACCGTCATCGGCAGCCAGCCAGACCATCGTGTCAGCGCCTTCCTGCGTGCTGCGCAGCAGCGGTCCGACGACCTTGCGGAATGTCGGCAACGACGCCTCGACGCCCGGCGTGTCGGCCCAGCCGGGATGCATGGCGTGGAACACGACCTCGTTCGACGGAACCCGCATCGGCCACATCTCATTGAGCGTGACCTGCGCCCGCTTGGCCCGGGCGTACTGCTCGCTGCCCCCGTAGTTGCCCTGGCTCATCTGCAGGTTGTCGACGGTCAGCCCGGCGGTGTACATCCCCCCGGACGACATGGTGATCACACGGCCCGGAGCCGCAGCCCCGAGCTGGTCGAGGAGCAGGCTCGTCAGCAGGAACGGGCCGACGACCTGGCTCGCGACCGTAGCCTCGATCCCGCTCGAGTTCTGACGACGCTCGTTCGACAGCGCGCCGGCGTTGTGGAGCAACCCGTCGATGGTGGGGAACCGTGACGACAAGTCGGCGGCCAGTGCCCGGACATCGTCGAGTTCGCCCATGTCGCCGGTTGCGATCGAGACCAGTTCCGACCCGGTGGCGGCGATGATCTCGTCGCGGATCCGGGCTGTCTTGTCGTGTTCTCGGCCGTTGATGACGACGGACGCCCCGCGTGTGGCGAGGTGTTCGGCGGTGAACCGACCGAGACCGGATGTGGAGCCGGTCACGACGTAGGTGCGCCCGTGCAGGTCGTACTCGTCGAGCGGTGTCCAGTCATCGAGACGGGACCGGACTGCGTAACCGATCTTCGTGAAGCTGGGCACCACCGGCACCTCGAGGACGCGGTCGATGATGTCACTGAACTCGGGCATGTGGCGGTCGTACCCGGACCACGCGCGCCTCAACCGATCGACACCGGCGCCCACTTCAGGCGCCCGGCCGTCAGACCGCGTCGGATCCCTCTTCCCCGGTGCGGATCCGGACGATCCGGTCGACGTCGGTGACCCAGATCTTGCCGTCGCCGATCTTGCCGGTCGCAGCGGCCTCTGCGATCGTGTCGACCACGAGGTCGGCCTGGCTGTCGTCGACGACGGCCTCGAGCACGACTTTGGGCACGAAATCGATCTTGTACTCGGCGCCCCGGTAGGTCTCGGTGTGACCACCCTGGCGCCCGAAGCCCCTGACTTCGCCGACGGTCATGCCGGCGATCCCGGCGGCCTTCAGGGCGTCCTTGACCTCGTCGAGCTTGAACGGCTTGATGACGGCGGTGACCAACTTCATGGGTGGGTGCTCCTCGGTGACGTGACGGGAAGATCGCGCGGTTGTCCGCTCCATCATGCCTGATACGCCGACTCGGCGTGTTGGCCCTGGTCGAGCCCGGCCAGTTCGTCGTCGACCGTGACCCGCAGCCCGATCGTCCGGTCGACGCCGGTTGCGATCGCGTGCGAGAGCACACCGGAGGAGATCAGGACCGCCACCGCTGCCACGACCCGGTCCCGCAGCAGACCGACGCCGCTCCGTCAGCAGACCGTCGCCGGCCTCGTTCACCGTGGCGTCGGCGAAGAACCCGAGCAGCACCGTTCCCGTCACATCGACGCTGTCGTCGAGGTGGAAGCCCTCTTTGACCCGGAGCGCGAGATCGCACACCACCCCGGCGTCTGGATTCCGCAGACCAGGCCTGGGTACCCCCGAACGCGAGCGAGAGGGTCACGAGGAATCGCGCGGATGTTCGGTTAGGTTGTCATCTGCTTCGGCTGTCAACGCGACGGCCGTTGGGTTCGCAGACGGGTCTGGTTCTCGCTGTCAACGTGAACCATCGATTCCCGAACCCTCCAAATCCCAGGATCGCGAACGTCGCGACCGGAAAGTGACGCATGTCCACCACCTTCGCCCAACTGGGCGTCCCCCCGTTCATCTGTGATGCGCTCGCGCGCCGCGGCATCACCGAACCATTCGAAATCCAGACCGCCACCGTCGCCGACGGTCTCGCCGGCCGCGACGTGTGCGGCCGAGCCCCCACGGGGTCGGGCAAGACGATCGCATTCGGTGTGCCGCTGGTTGCGAACACCGCCGCGCTCGGCAGGTCAGAACCCCGTCGCCCACGTGCGCTCGTGCTCGCTCCGACCCGGGAACTCGCCGAGCAGATCACATCCGAACTCCGCTCGTTCTCGGGCGACGTCCGCGTCGAGGCCGTCTACGGCGGCGTGGGATACGGATCGCAGCTCAGCGCCCTCAAGCGAGGCGTCGACATCCTCGTCGCCTGCCCCGGGCGCCTCGAAGACCTGATCCAGCGTCGCGACGTCGACCTGCGCGCCGTCCAGCAGGTCGTGCTCGACGAGGCCGACCGGATGGCCGACATGGGATTCATGCCCTCGGTCCGCCGCCTGCTCGACCAAACGTCGAACGACCGCCAGACGCTGCTGTTTTCCGCGACACTCGACGGCGACATCGCCAAGCTCACCGCCGAGTACCAGCGCGACCCCGTCCGCCACGAGGTGGGGGAGGAGACGCCCGACATCAAGT
>JBDSBE010000017.1:0-16249 GCA_039921745.1 Ilumatobacteraceae bacterium
CGTGATCGACGGGCCAACGAGGACCCCGAGTTCGACCCGCACGACCCCAACGGGCACGTGTTCAGCCGACCCGACGGAGCGCCGACCCACCCCCAACTGCTCTCCGACGCGTTCAAGAAGCTCGTCATCCGATCCGGGCTACCACGAATCCGGTTTCACGACCTCCGCCACACCCACGCCACCCTGCTCCTCAAAGCCGGCGTCCCCGTCAAAGTCGTCTCCGAACGACTCGGCCACTCCACCCCAGGGTTCACCATGGCCACCTACCAACACGTCATCCCCGGCATGCAACACGAAGCCGCCATCACCTTCGCCCAACTCCTCCACTGCGCCGCGTGACACCAACGAATGATCTACCGACTTCTACCCGGTAGAGGTCCCGGTAGAAGACGCTCTCACAAGCCGAGGCCCGAGCACGAAGAAAGCCCGGAAACGCAGTGTTTCCGGGCTTTCTATCGAGTGGCGGGGGCAGGATTTGAACCTGCGACCTTCGGGTTATGAGCCCGACGAGCTACCGGACTGCTCCACCCCGCGTTGAGGTTGATGGATAATATACGCCCGCCCGCATCCGTCCACAACCACCGCGCACTTCTCGTCGTCCAACCTCGTGGAGGGGGACTCGCAACGATCGACCGAGTCACATCTGCGGCCACCACTCCGCCGACGCAGACTGAGTGTGTCCGGTGTCACACGGCCGAACGTGAACCCTGGGTAATCGTTTCCTAAGCTAACCATTGTGATGACCACGAGCTCTGATTCCGAACTCGCCGCGGATCTGTCCCGAGCGAGTGACATCGATCGTCTACGCCTCGTCCTCCTCCGTATCGCTCGACGCATCCGGACCAACTCGATCAGCAGCATCACCCCGTCGCAGCTCGCCGTACTCGGCACCGTGCTGCGCCACGGTCGCCTGACGGTCGGGCAGATCGCCGACTACGAGCACGTCAAGCCGCCGTCGGTCAGCAAGATCGTTGCCGCACTCGAATCGCTCGGGTATGTCGAACGGGCCACCGACCCGAACGACCGGCGCTGCACCTTCATCACCGTGACGACCGCCGGACATACCTACGCCGATGAGATCCGCAGCGCCGGCCGCACCTGGCTCGCCGGGCAGGTCGACGTGATGTCGCCCACGGACATCACCGCAATCGAATCCGCCCTGCCGGCGCTCGAACGCCTGCTCGGCGGCGGCGAATGAACGCCCGCGTCGAAGCGATCGGCCGGCGCACGTTCGCATCCCTGCGGTTCCGCAACTACCGCCTCTACTTCATCAGCCAGATCATCTCGTTCAGCGGAACCTGGATGCAGTCGATCGCCCTGTCGTGGCTCGTTCTCCAGCTGACCGGCAGCGGTACCGCACTCGGCACGGTCCTGGCGATGCAGTTCCTGCCGACCCTGCTCCTCGCACCGCTGGGAGGCGTGCTGGCCGACCGGTTCGAGAAGCGCCGCCTGATCATCGGCACCCAATCGGCGGCGGGCCTGTTGGCACTGGCGCTCGGCGTCCTCACGCTCAGCGGGGTCGTCGAACTGTGGATGGTCTACGCCCTCGCCGCAGGCTTCGGCACCGTCACGGCACTCGACAATCCGAGCCGCCAGACGTTCGTGATGGAGATGGTCGGCGAAGCCGACGTCAGCAACGCCGTCACACTGAACAGCGTCGTGGTCAACGCTGCCCGGGTCATCGGCCCGGCGATCGCCGGCGTCGTCATCGCCGTGTTCGGCGTCGGCGAGTGTTTCGTCTTCAACGCCGTCAGCTACCTCGCCGTGGTGATCGCGATGTTCCTCGTCCGCCAGGAGCAGCTCCACCCGGCAGCACGGAGCGCGCGGGCGCCACGTCAGGTCCGAGACGGGTTCCGCTATGCATGGTCGCAGCCGGCGTTGCGCTCGACGATCGTCATGCTGGTGCTGATCGGCACGTTCACCTTCGAGTTCTCCACCACCCTGCCGATGCTCGCCGAGTTCACGTTCGCCGCCGGCCCGACCGGCCTGGCGATCATGACGGCGCTGATGGGCGGAGGCGCCGTCATCGGCGGATTGGTCGTCGCCGCAGCCGGCCCACCGACCGCTTCCCGCCTCGTCGCCGTCGCCGTCGGTTTCGGCACCGCCGTCGCGCTGATCGCGGTGATGCCCACCATTGGGCTCGTCTACGTGTTCATGCCGTTCGTCGGCGTCGCCAGCGTCGCCACGATTTCACTGTCGAACGCGACGCTCCAACTCCACTCCGACCCGAAGTTCCGCGGCCGGGTGATGTCGCTGTTCTCGATGTCGCTGATCGGCTCGACCCCGATCGGCGGGCCGCTCGTCGGATTTCTCGGCGATCACGCCAGCCCCCGCGTCGCCCTGCTGGTGGGCGCCGCCGGTGCGTTCGCGGCTGCGGCCTACGGCTATGTCCACCTCGTCCGCGGCAGTGCGGCCGCACCGGTCGAACCCCTGGTCCTCGAACCCGCCCACTGATCGCCCCGCTGCACACCAGGCCGCTTTCGTTCTGGGCAGGATCTGGACCGCCCTGAGCCGTCCAAACCCTGACCAGTACGAGGACGCTGTTCAAGCGAGCGGCGATCTGGAACACTGCACCCATCGAACGGGATGTGGGGTCGCGACTGGGGGCGCTGCGTGAGCGTGTCGTCGGCACCGATGCCGCTCCACGCGTCGGCGCCCTGTCACGGCCGGCGCGGGTCATCGCCCGCCCCATCATGCGCGGGCTCTACCGGGCCCGCGTCGAAGGGATCGAGAACATCCCGACCAGCGGGCCGGCGATCATCTCCCCCAACCACCGCTCCTTCTTCGACTCCCCGCTCGTCATGACGATGTGCCCACGACCGGTCGTGTTCCTCGGCAAGGCCGAGTACATGGACAGCACCGCGACCAAGTACCTCTTCCCTGCGGTCGGTATGGTGCCGATCAAACGTGACGTCAAAAAGGCATCGATGGCCGCGCTCCAGACCGCCGCCGAACTGCTGCTCGCCGATCGGCTCGTCGGAATCTATCCCGAGGGCACACGATCTCGTGACGGCATGCTCCACCGTGGACACAGCGGCGTCGCCCACCTCGCCGTGATGACCGACGCACCGATCATCCCGGTCGGCATCATCGGCACCGAGCACGTGCAACCGATCGGCTCGTCGCTCCCCCGCCCGTTCCGTCCGCCCGTGACCATCCGCTTCGGGGAGCCGATCCATCCGACCAACTACCGCTACGGCGGCAGCCGTCGACGACGCCAGCAGATGCTCGACGACGTGATGGCGTCGATCGCATCCATGACCGATCAAGACCGCTCCCCCGATTTCGCGTCCGACGAGCCGCCGTTGATCCGCGGCGGCAGCGAAAGCGTCTACCTCGTCACCCGGCACCGGGCCAGCGGGCTCGGATGGCGGCACGCCGCTGAGCGGGCCGTGTTCGACGGATGCCGCCACTTCGACGACGCACGCGTCGGCGAGGTCACCGAGTTGCGGTGCCGCATCACCGCGTCCGGCGCGATCGAGTTCGAGACCGAGCTCGCCCTGTCGACGAAGTTCCGTCCCACCATCCGGACGACCGATCCGGACGATCCACCCAGGAGCACCACATGACCGAAGGAAGCGTGTACCACGTCGTCGAACTGATCGGCGCCAGCAGCAACAGTTGGGAGGACGCCGCCCGCAACGCGGTCCGCGAGGCCGCCAGCACCTACGACGACCTGCGCGTCGCCGAGGTGGTCGAGATGGACGTCCTCATCGAAGACGGCGACATCATCGCCTTCCGCACCAAGATGCGCCTGAGCTACAAACGACCCTCGGACTGACGACCAGGCGAAGGACCGGGAGTCCGTCCGGCCGCCGACCGCACACCGGAGCCGGGCTGACCCGCCCGACGAATTGTGCCAGGCACGACTCGTCACGGGCACACGTTTCGCGCTTTCGTCGACCGCGACCGGCGGCGAGCTGGCCCGCGTGACGCTTTGTGCCTGGCACAACTCGTCACGGTGACGTGCGGCGGGATGGACGGCGTGACGTTTGGTGCCTGGCACAATTCGTCATGGGCGGGTTCCGAAGAGGCCGCGGCCTCGCATCCGCAGCACGATCACCCCATCCTGGTTGGACATCTCGCTCAGAAACTGGACGGTGCCCCGATTCGGCTTCGTCGCCGAGCGGTTCACCTCCTCGACCCGATAGCGGGCGGCGAGGGTGTCGCCCGGTCTCACCGGCGCCAACCACCGCATGTCTTCGATGCCGCTCGCGCCCTGACTGCTCGAGCCGTTGAGGAGCCCGTCGCACAGCAAGCGCATGTACATCGCCCCCGTGTGCCAGCCGCTCGCGATCAGGCCACCGAACGGCGACGCCTCGGCCGCTGCGGTGTCGATGTGGAACGGCTGTGGGTCGTACTTGGTGGCGAACTCGACGATGTCCGCCTCGCTCACCTCGACGCTGCCGAGTTCGAACTCGTCACCGACGGAGAAGTCGTCGAAGTAGATCGTCATCGCGAGAGAGTTAGCAGACCCACACGGCACTGACCGGATCGAGCGGCCGACAGTCCGACCGAGACGAGGCAGGCCGGGTACGGTGCCGCAGGTGAGCGGGCTCCCGGAGATCTTCCTCGACATCATCGGGCCCGTCCTGGTGCTCGTCGCCGTCGGGTTCGGTGTGGGCCGGTGGCTCGGACTGTCGCCGGAGCCGTTCGCCAAGCTCGCGTTCTGGGTGTTCGGCCCGGCGTTCATGTTCGACGCACTCGCCAACGCCGGGCTCCCGTCGGACGTCCTGATCGAAGTCGCCGGAGCCTCGCTGATCGCGCTCGCCGGCGCCGGCCTCTACGCGCTCGTCGCGAGCGCCCGCATGTCGAAGGATCGGCGGGCGGCGATCCTCACCACGAGCATCTATGGCAACACCGGCAACTTCGGGTTGGCGATGATCATCTTCACATTCGGCACCGAGGCGATCCCGTTCGCGGCGGTCTGCCTCGTCGTCGTCAACACGGTCGGGCTCGTCGTCGGAATCGCCTCGAACCAGGGCGGCTGGGCCGGGCTGATCACCGCGTTCACCCGACCGATGACGCTCGTCATCATTCCGGCCCTGTTCGTCAACGGATTCGGCTGGACCCTGCCCCCGATTGTCGACCGCCCGATCGGTCTCATGGCGCAAGCGCTCGTCCCGATGATGCTCGTCACGCTCGGCATCCAACTCGAGCAGATGCAACGCCCGAAGATCGGTCTCGACGTGGCACTCTCGCTCGTCGGCAAACTGCTGGTCCAGCCGCTCGTCGCCGTCGCAGCCGTCGCGATGATCGGGCTCACCGACCTCGCCGCCGGCGCCGTGATCCTGCAGGCGGCGATGCCCGCAGCGGTGTTCACCACCGTGCTGGCGATCGAGCAGCAGACCCGCCCCGACGAGACCGCGACGATCGTGATGGCCGGCACACTCGCTTCGATCCTGACCCTGCCGTGGTTCATCCTCTACGTGAACTGACTGCAGCGCGTCAGCGGTCCGTCCGCAGCGCCTGCCCGAGGAACCTCCCGACCAGGCCGAGGCCGGCCAGGAGGCCGGTCACGATCATCGACGCGGGACGACTTCGTACCCGGGTTCTTCCGGCTCCAGATCGACCAGTTCGGCGGGGAACCCGGGCGCGGTGACCGACAGCCCCGTCGGTTCTTCCAGCCGACGGATGATGTCGTCCGACCACGCCCCACCGCCGTACCGCGCCGCCCCGTCACGGAAGATGTCGATGACCACGGGGTTCAGCTCCAACGGCACGTCGTGATCGTCGGCGATCTGCTGGAACAGTCCGATGTCCTTCAGCACGAGATCCATCGTGAACCCGATGTCGCGCGACCCGTTCAGGATCAGTTGGCTCTCGGTCTCGTGCACGAACGACGTGCCGCTCGAGATCGAGATCGCCTCGAACGTCGTGTTGAGGTCGATCCCCGCCGCCGCCATCGTGGTCAGCGCCTCGGTCACCGCCACGAGATGCGCGGTCGCGAGGTAGTTCGTCATCACCTTGAGGATCGACGCCGACCCGATGTCGCCGGTGTGCAGCACCCGCCGACCGAGCAGGGTGAGCAGCGGCAGAACCCGTTCGAAGGTCGGGCGGTCACATCCGGCGAAGATCGAGATGTTGCCGGTGTCGGCGCGGTGACACCCTCCGGACACCGGGCAGTCCACCGCTGACCCGCCGCCGTCGGCGACGAGCGCTGCGAGGCGCCGGATCTCGTTGGCGTCGGTCGTCGACATCTCCAACCAGATCGCACCCGGGCGCATCCCGACCAGAACCCCGTCGTCGGCCTCCATCACGGCCGCCGACGCCAGCGGCGAGGGGAGGCACGTGATGATCACGTCGACGGTGGCCGCGAGTTCACACGCCGACTCGGCCCACGCGGCGCCGCCATCGACGAACCGCTGGGCCGCCGATCGATCGAGGTCGCGCACGGTCAGGTCGACACCGTTGCGCAGCAGCGAGCCGGCGAGTTTCCCGCCGACGTTGCCGAGCCCGATGAAACCGACGGTGGGTGTGTTCGTCACGGCGCTCATGCGACGAGTCGACCGTTGCCGGTCGCGACCACCTCGGGGGCCCACGCCTCACGCGCGAACACCTCCTGCACCTCATCGGCGAACGACGCGAGGTCGTCGGTGCGATAGTCGGGGTCGAACGAGTTCTGGTCCCACTCGGCGCAGAACTGCTCGCACAGCGCGGCCCACGGGTGCGCGGAGAAGCGCTCTCGCTCGTTGCGGTTCCCGCCGAGGTGGTGGGCGAAGTAGTACTGCTGGAACACGCCGTGATGCTGCACGACCCAGTGCACCTCGTCGCGCACGTAGGGCTGCAGCACCGACGCCGCGAAGTCACTGTGGTTGTACGGGGCGAGCTCGTCACCGATGTCGTGAAGGAGCGCCGCGACCACCCAGTCGACGTCCGCGCCGGCGCGCCGCGCACGCGTGGCCGACTGCAGCGAATGCTCGAGTCGGGTGATCTGGTAGCCGCCGAGCGAGTCGGTCAGCCGCTCGAGGGTTTCGATCAGGCGGTGGGCGAGGCCGGTCGCGTGCTGGCGTTCGTAGCCGTCGAGCAGCGCGTAATCGGCGTCCGTGCCGTTCTCCATCGCCGTGAAGCTGACGACGCCGTCGTCGAGCTCGGTCATCGCTGCGAACCTGCACGCTGGCGACGGACCGCAAGGCGGAACATCGTGTCGGGCCCGTCGTGCTCGATGTAACAACCCTGCAGGTGCCGGTGCCCGCGCGTCGGGTCGAACGCCGTTCGGCCGTGGAGCGCACGGTGATTGTCCATGAACATGATGTCGCCGGGTTCGAGCCGGAACGTCACCTGGTGGGCCGGGTCGTTCGTCCACGCCGCCAACCACCGTCGCCCGGCGTAGAAATCGTCGAGGTCCTGGCCCAGCCGGACGATCGGCTCATCGAGCTTGGTGTTGATCCGGATCTGTGTGTAGCGGCCGTGCCGGTCGTACTCCAACACGTGGCCGCGACCGACCACCGTGTCGGTGCCCATGTCGTAGCGCCACTCGACCTCGGTTTCGACGAGCGCCGCGTGCCATGCCGGGTGTTCGGCGAGCAGGGCGTTCGCAGCAGCGAGGCCGTCGACGAGCGTCGAGTCGCCCCCCGGCGCCTCGTTGCGGATGCAGTGCAGCATCTGGATGCCAGGCACCGGCTGACGGTACGGCTCGTCGCTGTGCGCGAGCAGCTCGATCGCCGTGTACGCAAGGTCGGTCGGTGACGGCTTGGCCTCGACATCGAACACCCAGCCGAAGTTCTGCCCGACGATGTAGCCGAGCCGGTCGGCGACTCGGGCGACCGTTCCGACCTCGGCGGGGGTGTTGCGGAACACGACGTAGCCGTGCCGGAAGAACGAGTCGAGACACGCGACGAGCGCGTCCAGGTTCTCGCCCCCGTCGTCGAACGTGATGTCGTTCCAGTCGACGTACGGGAAAGTCGCCAGCGGCGCGCTCCACGGTTCGGGTTGCGGCGGCTGTTCGCGGTCGTCGACCCAGCCGAGCGCCATCGAGACGCCGCGCAGATCGATGAGGGCTCGGTGGCCGTCGGTGAAGGTGGTGTCGAGCAGGTCGCCCACGACCTCACACGCGACCACGCCGAGGTCGGCGTCGATGTCGACCGGCGTGAAGAGCCGTTGCCGGTTCGTCGGCTCGATCTGACCGGGCTCCGTCGATCGATGGCGGAGCCACTGGGGGTGGAGTCGTGCTGTGCCGGCTGGCGACGTCAGGTCGACGCGGCCGTCGACGACGGTTGCCATCGCGGTTGCCGGTTCGACGCGGGCAGTGAGAGTCATCACACTCATCAGTCTGAACCCCCGCTACGGCAATGAACACTGGCACATCGGTACTGGTTGGCATAGCTTCACGTCATGGTGAAATCGAGGCCTGTGACGTGAGGGCGCTCCTACGCCAGGTCGACCGACTGCAGCGCCTCGCAGTCTTCGAAGCGGCAGCCCGACTCGGCAGTTTCACCCGTGCCGGTGGGGAGCTGGGGATGACCCAGCCGGCCGTCACCCGCCAGGTCCGATCACTCGAACGTTCGCTCGGTGTCGAGCTGTTCAACCGGTCAGCGAACCGCAGCGAACTGACCGAGATCGGGCGACGGTTCCGAGAGCACGTCGCCGCTGGGTTCGACATGATCGAGACCGGGCTCGCTGAACTCGCCGACCACACCGGCGAGTTCGTCCTCGCCGCCCACCCCGGCATCGCGCAGAGTTGGCTGGTGCCCCACATCGACCAGATCAAAGACGTCCTCGGCGACCTCGAGCTCCGGCTGTGGCTGTTCGACCGTGACGGCGAACTCGCGGACGGCCGTTTCGACGCTGCGATCCGGGTCGGGGACGGCACGTTCCCGGGCGTCGACAGCATGCTGCTGTTCCCAGAAGTCGTCGTGCCGATCGCATCGCCCGGTCTCGCCGAGCAGTACGGCCTCGACGGCGCCAGCACCGCCGCCGACGTCTACACGGCGCCGTTCATCCACATGGACGACGGCGACCGCCCGTGGATGACCTGGTCGGGGTGGCTCGATCAGTTCGGGATTCAGCTCCGGCGCCAGCCGGGTCGCGTGCTGTTCCACAACTATCCCATGGTGCTCCAGCGGGCGCTCCTCGGGTACGGGGTCGCGCTCGGGTGGCGACCGCTCGTCGACGAGTACGTCGAACGCGGTGCACTCGTGGTCGTCGGGCCCGAGGTGAAATCGACACGCGGGTACTACGTCACGTGGCCGAGTGGCCCTCCGAGTTCGGCAGTCCAGGCGCTGGTCGACTGGCTCACCGCCGAGCGGTGACGGGCGGTGATGAGTGGCGACGGCCGGATCAGGCGTCGGTCAACGTCTTCGCCCGCGCTCCGTTCGCGGCGATCGCGTCGGCGATCTCGCGATGGCGGGTGTGGGGCAGGTCATGGCCCATGTCGTTGAACATCAGCAGCCGGGCGTTCGGGATCGCCCGCGCGGTCGCGATGCCACCGGAGGGCCGAACCAGCGAGTCGACGAGACCGTGGATGACCAGCGTCGGCACGTCGAGTTGCTCGAGCTGTCCGGTCCGGTCACCGCTGGACAGGATCGCCGCGAAGTTGCGGGCCGTACCCTGCGGGCGATAGCTCCGTTCGAGGTCGGCCTGGAACAACTCGCGGAAGGCGTCGGCGTCGAAGGTCGGCCCGGTGATGTCGCCGAACAACTTCACGCCCTGCTCGACGGCGGTCTCGGGGGTCGGGTCCGGCCGGCGGATCGCGCGGGCGATGATCCGCGCCTTCGGTCGACCGACCCGGAGGTTGCCGGTCGTCGACATGATCGATACGAGGCTGATGACCCGCGTCGGGTGGTCGATCGCGATCTGCTGCGCGATCATGCCGCCCATCGACATGCCCACGACGTGGGCGCGGTCGATGTCGAGCGCATCGAGCAAGCCGACCGCGTCGGCGGCCATGTCGCCGAGTGAGTACGGCGACGGCAGATCGCGACGCAGCAGCAGTGCCTTCGCGAGCTGACCTCGGGTGGGCGGCACCTCGTCGGCGAACTCGGTCGACAGCCCGGAATCCCGGTTGTCGAACCGGATCACCCGGAACCCGCGGTCGACCAGCATCTGAATCAGGTCGGGTGGCCAGTCGATCAACTGACCGCCGAGACCCATGACGAGCAGCAGCGGTTCGCCCGTGCCCTGCTCCTCGTACTCGATCGTGATGCCGTTTGCCGTGACACAAGCCATGCGCCAAGGCTACGGACGAACACGGGGCAGACGTACCATGTGTCTCATGTCGCAGACGTCGCTCCCGGTGCTCGACATCGCCGCGTTCCTCGCCGACGAGAACGGCCCGGAAGCAGTCGCGTTCGTCGACCAGCTGCGCGACACCCTGCACGGTCCCGGCTTCTGCTACCTGACCGGCTACGGCGTCGACCGCGCGACCGAACGGGCGGTGATGGACGTCTCTCGCGAGTTCTTCGCTCAACCCGAGTCGGACCGGCTCCAGATCGTGAACACCAACACTCCGCACTTTCGCGGCTACACGCGACTCGGGATGGAGCACACGAACGGTACGAGCGATTGGCGGGAGCAGATCGACATCGGGCCGGAGCACGAGCCGGTCGATCCGGGCCCCGACGGCCCGGCGTGGCTCCGGGTCCGTGGCCCGAACCAGTGGCCCGACACCGTTCCCGACATGGAACCGACCGTTACGGCGTGGATGGAGCGCATGGCCACCGTCGGTGCGGCCGTGCTGCGCGCGATCGCACTCGGCCTCGGGCAACCGGCTGATCTGTTCGAGGCGACCACCTCGCCGAATCCGGAAGTGCTCGTGAAGATCATCCGGTATCCGGCGTCGGCCGACGGTGCCCCTGACGGCCAGGGCGTCGGGTTGCACAACGACTCGGGTCTGCTGTCGTTCATCATGCAGGACGACGTCGGCGGCCTCCAGGTTCGCCTCGGTGACGAGCTCGTCGACGCCACGCCGATTGAGGGTGCGCTGGTGATGAACATCGGCGAGATGCTGCAGATTGCGACCGACGGATACCTCCGGGCGACGAAGCATCGGGTGGTCAGCCCACCCGCGGGTCGCGAGCGCGTCTCGATCGCGTACTTCTTCAACCCGTCGATGGAGTCGACGTTCGAGCTGATCCCGCTGCCGGCCGACCTCGCCGCTGCGGCTCGGGGCTCCGGCAACGAACGGCACGGCGACACGATCTTTTCGAACTACGGGGACAACTGGCTCAAGTTCCGTGTCCGTTCGCACCCCGATGTTGCGGCGATCCATCACCCCGACCTGCTCGGCACATTCGACTGACCCGCAATCCACGTCCGTCGATCGCCGTCCGGTACGGTCATGAAGCGTATGGGACTCTTCAAGAAGCGTGCGACCGACCCGGACGAGATGGAGCGACTGAAGGCAGAGATCGCGTCGATTGGCGCTCGGCTGTCGGCGTCCGATCAGGCGAAGGACGAGCTGCGTCAGCAGGTCAGCGGGCTCTCCTCACGACTCGATCGTCCGATCGCCCCACCGCCCACCGAGCCGCCGCCGGTCAGCTCGGTCGACCCGGCCCAGCTCAACCTGCTCAATGCCAAGATCGAACGACTCAACACGCGGTTCGAAGCCGCCGAGAGTCACCCCCGGGACCCCGCCGGCGCGATCGTCGACCCGGTGCAACTCGACGAGATCTCGTCCGGCCTCGCTCGCCTTGCCGCTCGTCTCGACGGTGTCGAGCACGCCGCCGCGAGCGACACCGACCCGGCACTCGAATCGGCCCGCGTCGACGAGATCGCAATCGGGATCGCGCTCCTCACTGCGCGGCTCGACGACGTCGAGAAAACCGCCGCAACCGAACCGAACGTAACGATCGACCCGGAACGCGTCGACGAGATCGCAGCCGGCATCGCGCAACTCGCCGCACGGCTCGACGACGTCGAGAACACCCCAGTCAGCGAGCCGACCCCGGCGGTCGACCCTGGCCGAGTCGACGAGATCGCCTAGGGCATCGCGCAACTCGCCGCACGGCTCGACGGCGTCGAGCAGACCGCTGCAACCGAACCGGACTCCTCGGTCGACCCAAGTCGCGTCGACGAGATCGCAGCCGGCATGGCCCAACTCGCCTCACGACTCGACGACGTCGAGAACACCCCAGTCAGCGAGCCGACCCCGACGGTCGACCCTGCCCGAGTCGACGAGCTGCAGGCCGTGCTGGAGCGCATCACCGACCGACTCGACGAGGTCGACGGTCGAATCACTGCGATCTCGACGGAACTCGCCAACCAGATCAACGAGATGAGCGGTGAACTTAACACACTCGGGGCGAACGAGCCGGCCACCGGCGAAGTCGTCGACGAGTTGCGTGACGCGCAGACCCGACTTGCGAGTGAGCAGGCCCGCTACCAGATCGCCTTCCGGCAGGATCTCGCGCAGCTCGCCGATCGCCTCAAGCGCGCCTGACACCCGTCAACCACCGCCGACTTCTGCGGACCGTGTCGCGGTTCTGCGCCGATTTCAGCCCAGAAACGCGACACGGTCGCCACCGCGAACCGATCACGGCAAAGCCGAATTGCCAGAGTCAGCTGTCGAGTTGCTCGGCGAGCCGGCCGAGGATCTCGCCCACCTGGTCGAGCTTGTCCTGGAAGCCGCCGAGGTCACCGTCTCGGAGGGCATCCTGGGCCTCGAGGTACAGCCGCTCGGCCTCGGCTGCGAGTGCCGCCGGGTCATCGGCGGCCGGCGGCGTCTCGCCGTCCGGCGGCGTCTCGCCGTCCGGCGGAGCGATGTCGTCGACCTCACCGACTCGATCACCGACCTCGGCGTCGAACCCGCTGAAGAGCCGGGACAGCGCCGAGTTGAGGTTCGTGTCGAGCACGGCGCCGTTGTCGTGCGACACGATCACGAACCGGAACTCCGCAACGTCGGCGACGACATAGACCGGTCGGACCCAGACCAGCCCGTCGGCGACGGGAATCAGCTGCAGGTCTCCGAATCGGACCTTCGTGCTGGTTTCCTCGTTCGCCTGGAGGCTCAGCTCGGGGCTGATCTGCTGCTCCGATTCGGCCTGATCTGCGACGATCAGCGGCCCGTCCGGCAGCGGGTCCTGAGCGACGACGTAGGTCACCAACTGACCGAACGTCGACGGATCGCTGGACGCTGTCATGTACGCCTGGAGCTGAGTCCGCCGGTCGTCGGTCGAGAACTCGACGAACGGCCGCAGGATCACGAACTCATCCTCACCCGACAGTCCACTTCGGAACTCGGTGTAGTACGGCACGAAGCGTTCGGTATTCGTTTCGGTCGCGAACTCGGTCTGCTGGTCGAGCGGGTCGACGGGAGGCGCGACGTTGGTCACCGCCTCCTGGCGATCGACAGACGGCGCCTGGGCCACCGACCACGCGCCCGTGCGCTGGAAGAAGTTCTCCGGTGACACCTGGTACTTCGAGTACACCTCGGTCTGCACCCGGAACAGATCCTCGGGGTACCGCAGATGCTGCTTGAGGTCGTCGGGCATCTCGTCGAACGAGGTGAACAGATCAGGGAACACCGAACGCCATGCTCGCATGATCGGATCCTCGTCATCGACCACATAGAACGTGACCTCGCCCGTATATGCGTCGACGACCGCCTTGACGCTGTTGCGGATGTAGTTGGCGCTCCGGGAGATCCCCGTGTCGGGCCCCAACTGCACATTGCCGACGCGCTGCGCGTACGGGTACCGCGACGTCGACGTGTACGCATCGATCACCCACTGAACGCCCCCGTCG
Organism: Ilumatobacteraceae bacterium; assembly: GCA_039921745.1. Lineage (GTDB taxonomy): Bacteria > Actinomycetota > Acidimicrobiia > Acidimicrobiales > Ilumatobacteraceae > Ilumatobacter. The sequence goes on from JBDSBE010000017.1 coordinate 13,684, forward strand.
ACAGCAACTGGATACGGGTCGGTGTCGTAATCGAGGAAGGGAGCGAGCTTGCGGACGCGATCCTCGACCGATCGCACCCACATCACCTGGGAGTCGGAATTGATCGCACCTGACCCGATCACGTTGTAATCGAGGAAGGCGAGCGCGAATGCGGCCTGGCGTGCGAACCCCTTCATCTTCACACCCGACTCGCCCTCGTACGGCCGAGCATCGCCGCACGGGCTCTCCTTGACGTCCGTGCGTGCGATCGAGTAGCCGCTCATCTCCGGACTGAAGTACAGCTCCGGACGCTCGAGGTCGACCGGGATGTAGTCGGGGCGATCGTTGCTCGTGACCCGGCCGACGGGAGCCAGCACCAGGCCGCAGCCGCGTGTGCTGACGAGGTGCTCACCCTGCCAGCTCTTGTTGGGAATGTTCGCCAGGTCGAGCTCGCGCGCCGTCACGAGCACCTGCTCGTCCTGGCCGTCGGCGTCGAGTGGATAACGGTCGACGTCGAGGTCCGCGATCTGCAGACCGGCCACATCGCCACGGTCACGCGAGAACCTCGACAGCATCTGCGTCGGATTGAGCAGGCGCGCGTTCCTGATCGGCTGCAGGTCGGACTCGACCTCGGCTGCGTTCAATCGACCGAACGTGACGTCTTCGGTGATCACGTCGTCGATGCCCATCGCCGCCCGCGTCGCCTCGACGTTGCGTGCGATGTACGGCGCCTCGCGACCCTCCTGGTTGGGGCGCACGATCAGCGACTGCACGATCGCCGGGTAGATCAGCCCGCCGACGATCAGCACCACCATCCAGAGCCCCGATGCGACCAGTGGGAGACGCCAGCGGTCGGTGCGGATCGTGACGAGGTACAGCACTGCGGTGAGCAGGGCGATCAGGACGAGCAGCATCATCGCCGGGAGCTGCGCTTTGACGACCGTGTAGGTCGCGCCCTGGACGAACCCGCGCCGCTCGTTGGTGAGCTCGTACCGGGTGAACCAGTAGTCAGCGGCCTTCACCGAGGCAAGTACGGCGAGCAGGATCGCGACGTGCATCTTCGTCGCCGGCCGCACGGTCGGCATCGAGGACGTGAACAGCACACCACCGTTGAGGAGGTGGGCGGCAATCGTCAGGAGCAGCACGATCACCAGCGCTGCGAACAACCAGTCGATCGTGAACGTGATGAACGGCAGCTCGAACACGTAGAAGCCGACGTCGACGTTGAACTGGGCGTCGTTGACGCCGAACGACTGGCTGTTCCTGAACAGCAGCCATTCCTGCCATTTCGAGATCGCCGGGAGGGCGAGCATGAAGGCGAGCACGAGCGCGGTGCCGTACCGAACGAGGCGCAGCCGCTGTCCGAAGACCTCGTGGAAGCGTTCGACGTACGGGTGCACGTTGGCCGGGAACGACGTCGGCGCAGTTCGGTCGGCGATCATCAGGTTGATCGACGCGATCACGAGGAAGACCACGAAGAACATCCCGAACAGCAGCGCTTTTGCGCCGAGTTGGCCCCAGAACACGTCGCTGCGACCGAGACCTTCGTGCCACAGCGCATCGACATAGAAGCCGGCGAGCGCCCGACCGAAGACGATCACCCCGAACAGCGCCAGTCCGACCGCGATCGCCACACCTCGGCCGGAGATCCGGGAGCTGAGTCGAGGACGGGGAAGGTCTGATTCGCGCCGCATCTGGCGCCGAGGTTACTGGGCGCTCGGCACGGTCAGGCAACGGCACCCTGCGTGGGCGGGTGCTGCGGTGTGGCCGGTCGGGAATTCGGTGCCGACCTCGACGGCGCCGGCGAGCGAGTTGTCCTCGCAGTCGGCACACGTCGGCTCTGCCGGGTCGATCATCCAGGCCACATGGGTGCCGGGTTTCACCCCGGCCACGACACCACCACCGTGCGCGAACCGGAACACGTCGTCGAGCTGATGGTCGATGTGCTGCGTCTTCCACTCGCGATAGACCGCGCGAACGCGCTTGGTGATGTCTTCGTTGTCACCGTCACCGTCGGCGACGGCGCGCTCGAGCCGGGCTCGGAGCGGCATGACGAGGTCGTCGCGCAGGATCGCATGAGCCGACGTGAGGGCGCCTTTGCGGATCGTCGTGCGCAGCGACTTCGTGTCTTGCTTTCCCGCCTCGCCGGCCCCGACGACCGCTGCGTCGACGAGATCGTCGTCCAGCGCATCCTCGTACGACCGGACATGGTCGTCGAGTGCGGGGAGCAGGTCGTCGATCTGCGTGACGGGCCGATTCTGGCGGAGCAGGTCGAGCGCGCCGTTCTGCTCGTCGGCCAGGACCCGTTTCAGTTTGCGGGCGCCGGCCACCATCATCGGAACGAGGGCTTCGTCCCGGCGAGAGAAGGGCGTCGGATCGGCCGCATCGGTCTCGTCCGAGACATCTGCGGCAGCAGTCGGATCGACCGGACCGTCGGCGGATTCGTCGTTGACTTCTTCGGACGGTTCGTCGAGTTCGCCGTCGAGGGTCGGCGATTCGCTGCGCAACCGTTCGAAGATCCCGTTCACATCGGGCCGGTCGGCGGCCGCGGTCACGTCATCCACATCAGGCTCGTCAGCCGCATCAG
>JBDSBE010000018.1:0-14354 GCA_039921745.1 Ilumatobacteraceae bacterium
TTCGAGCTGCTCGCCAAGGTGATCATCACCAAGCCGACCGCCGGGTGGAAGGGCAACTCCTACCTGATCTTCGACTACTTCTCGCCGACGGACTTCAAGTTCGCCGGGCTCGACGCGTCCATCAACAAGGCCGTGTTGGGGCACCGCACCGCTCAGGGCTGGTTCATCGACGCCCAGGGTGTCGTGCCGGGCGCCGTCACCCCGGACACCCTCTACGACGTCAAGGTGATCGTCAACGGGCTCCAGGTCACCGTGCTCATCAACGGCAACGTGGTGCTCACGCAACGACTGTCGCCGCGATTCGTCGACGGGGTCGCCCACGGCTTCGAGCTCGGTCTGGTCGGCGTCGGCTCCGACAACTCGCGCGGGAACTTCGACGACTTCGCGGTCTTGGCGCTGCCGCCGCAGTCGTCGTTCGATGCCACCGAGGAATTCACCGACGGCGTGGCCGACCTGTTCGTCCCGAAGACGGGCGCCTGGACCGTCGCGGGCGGCAAGTACACCGCCACGCCGGACGCGACCGTGCCGGCGCTGTCGACCATCACGCTCCCGACCCGGGCGTCATCGGATGCCTACGTCGAGTTCACCGGGCTGGTGCGCTTCTCCGGCAGCTGGTTCGCCGGCTTTGCCTTCGACGTGTACGCCGCCGAAGACTTCAAGTTCGCAGCCCTCGATCTGGCCGCCCAGCGTGTCGTGATCGGACACGTCGTCGGTGGCAGCTGGGTCATCGACGCCAGCTTCGCCCGCACGCTCGGAACCGGCGTCGACCTCCGGCTGATGGTCGCCCTCGACGGCTCGACGGTCGAGGTGTCCGTCAACGGTGCACTGATCGGCTCGTTCTCCTACAACGCCGTGGTCGTCGACGGTGGTCTCGGCGCCCTCGTGCGGTCGGGTTCTGCCAGCTTCGATGACGTCCGCTCGATGATCGGCACGCACCTGATCACCGCCGTCGACTCGGTGCCGCCCGTCCTGACCGTGCCGGCGAACGTGATCGTGCAGTCGCCCAACGGCGCCGGCGTCGTGCTGTCCGACGCCCAGATCGGCACCGCAACGGCGACCGACGACAACGCCGGAGTGGTCGTGACCCGCACCGGCGTGCCGAGCGGCAACCTCTTCCCGGTCGGCGTCACCACGATCACCTGGACAGCCACCGACGTGTTCGGCAACCAGACCACCGGGACGCAGACCGTCACCGTCGAGGTGGTCTCCGGCGAGCCGATCGTGTCGGTGACGACCACTCAGCCGTCCGGTGCTGAGCAGGGGCAGGCTCCGATCGTCTTCACGATCGGTCGCACCGGCACGATCGCCACGACGCTCAGCGTCTCCGTGACGTGGGGTGGGTCGGCGAGCAACGGCTCCGATTACGCCATCTCCGTCACCGGGGGCACGATCTCGGCCAACCTTCGCACGCTGACGTTCGCGGTCGGTTCGGCGTCGATGACGATCTCGATCACCCCCGTCGACGACACCACGATCGAGTCGAACGAGACGGTCACGGTGGCGATCGACAGCAGCGGGGCCTACACCGTGGGGTCGCCGTCGTCGGGGTCGGGTTCGATCGTCGACAACGACGTGGCGTTGCCGGTCGTGTCCGTGGCGGTGACCGATGGATCCGGGGCCGAGGCGGGTTCGAACCCGTTGGTGTTCTCGGTGTTGCGGTCGGGTTCGACGGCCGGCTCGTTGGGGGTGGCGGTCGGGTTCGGTGGTTCGGCGGTGGCCTCGGATTACGTGGTGTCGGTGTCGGGTGGTTCGTATTCCGGTGGTGTGCTGACGTTCTTCGCCGGTTCGTCCTCGGTGGTGGTCACGATCACGCCGGTGGACGACACGTCGGTCGAGTCGACGGAGACGGTCATGGTCACCGTGGGGAGTGGGTCGGGGTACACGGTGGGGTCGCCGTCGTCGGGGTCGGGTTCGATTGTCGACAACGACGCCCCAGCCCCGGCCCCGAGCTCGATCTCGATCGGGGACGGCTCCGTCGTCGAAGGCAGGAACGGCAGCCGGACCGTCACGCTCACGTTGACCCGGACCGGCGCGACCTCGACCACGGTCTCCGTCGCCTACGCCACGGCCAACGGCACGGCCGTCGCCGGCTCCGACTACCAGTCGTCGGCCGGCACCGTGACCTTCTCGGCCGGGCAGACCTCGGCGACGGTCTCGATCATCGTGTTCGGGGACCGCACGGCCGAATCGAACGAGACGATCCTCGTCACTCTGTCGAACCCTTCCGTCGGCGCCGTCATCGGCGACGGGGAGGGTGTCGTCACGATCGTCAACGACGACGGAGCGCCCCTGCTCGCATCGACCGTGGCCCCGCGTGGCACCGCGACATCGCCCGTCGATGACGCGCAGCTGTCGGCCCTCGTGGCCGAAGCCGTGGCGATTTGGACACAGCAGCGCCCCGCCCTCGACCTGAGTGACGTCACCGTTACCTTGGCCGAGCTGGACGGTGCGGTGTTGGGCGTCACCGGCGTCAGGGCGATCACGATTGACTCGTCGGCGGCCGGCTGGGGATGGTCGGTCACCGGCGGCTCGATGGATCTCCTGACGGTCCTGCTCCATGAATTCGGCCACGTCATCGGTCTCGATCACGACGCCGACACGCTGATGGCTCCGACTCTGGCGACCTGGATGGTGATCCGCTCTGACGTCGAGCTCGGCACCGGCTTGTCACCCGGCGGGCGGCAGCCGCAGGCGATCGTGTCCGCGCCCGTGATCCACGTCCGGCCGATCCGGGTCGCTGCTCGTCGCGACCTGGCTGTGGTCGTGCGGGCCGTTGACCGGGCGACCGGGCGCGCCTCGACGGACGTCCCGACGTGGTCGCCGGCCGGTCGTCGCCTCCGGCGGTCCGCGGCCGCGCGCATGTGGAGCGACCGGAGCGTCGTCACCCCCGTCTGACAGTGATCCCAATGCGGTCTCGCCATGAGTCCGCCGATCGGTCCAATCGCGAGAACTGCATCGTGAAGAAACTGCCACGTGACGATCGCGGCGCCGCCAACACCTCGAGCAACATCGCTCTCGACCGGTCGGAGCTCGCCGACCACCTCGACGGTCGGCATCGCTTGGTGCTCTCGACCATGCGACGCGACGGCGACCGCAGATGAGTCTCGTGTCGGGTGGGATGACGGCCGACGGCGCACCCCGACAGAGACGAGAACCGCCGGGCGATGGGCGACCAGGCAAGTGCATCATCCTGATCCAACCGACACGGTGGGGCCCTTGAGCAAGGGCGGGTTCCGCCATCACTCTTCGAGTGCTGACGTCCCAGCATGGTCGCTGAGCCCACCGAACCGACGGAGTCCGACGTCGTCGCGCAGGTGCTCGACTGGTTTCGCGGCGCATGGAATCCCGGTCTGGCCCTGCTCGACTTGCGCAACCGCCTCAGTGCGGGTCCGTCCAGCACCGATCGGTCGCAGAGACGACCATGGGCCCCTGTTTCGGACGGTGGCAGTGTCGATGCCGGGGATCACGACGGCTGCGCTCGTCGGTGATGAGGCGGATCATCTCGTCACGGACCTCATTGAGCGCATGCTCGAGGCGCCCCCCATCATCGGTCGCGGTCAGCGTCGGCCATCGATCGATCGTCCGCTCGAGCGTGACGAGTTGGCTCGACGTGTCACGATCCTTGATGTAGAGGTCGAGTTTGATCGTGCCGTCCTCGAACGACCGGAGTCGATGATCGAGTTTGCCCAGTGATGGATCAAGTCGTTCGTCTCCGCCTCGTCCAGCGTGCCGTGTACGGTCAGACTCGTCTCGAGGCTTGCCACGGAACGGTTCATCGTCACTCCTTGGTTGCGACCCATCGTGTGTCGCACCACCATCGACCACGGTGATCTTTCGGCGGGTAGGGGTTGGATGACCCTGGTCCTGGCGTCACCCCTTCTCGGTGACGACGACCGCCGTCACCATTCCGAACATGCCTTCCTCGCGTTCGACGTGGGTGAGGATATGGCAGTGCCAGACCCAGGTACCGACGTCGGATGCCTGGAAGATCACGGAGTAGCGCTCGCCGGGGGCGACGTCGATCGTGTCGGCCCAGTACGGCTGGTCGAGTGGGATCCCGTCTTTCGCGTACACGAGCTGTGGCATCTGATGCAGGTGCATCGGGTGGCTCGAGAGTCCCTCGTTGTAGTAGTGCACGGCAGCCCAGTCGCCCTGTTCGAGGATGAGCGGCTCCGTGCCGGGGAAGCTTTTGCCGTTCAATGTCAACCCGATCACGCCGGCATCGTTGATCACCATCGGCATGTCGACCGCCACTTCCAGATCGGTGGGGATCTCGACACCCGAGATCGTGCGTCCGTACGGGAACGGGCTGTCGCCGATGATGAAGGAGCCGAACATGCCGTTGGGCACGGACACCTGGCTGTGCAAGTGGGCGTGGTACATGCCGATCGCCGGCTCGTCGGCCACGAACTCATACGTGAACGTGTCGCCCGAGGAGATCGGATCCTGAGTGAAGGGGCTGACGCCGTCCTGGTCGTTCGGCGTGTGGATGCCGTGCCAGTGGACGTCGGTTCCCATCGGCGTCTCGTTGATCACGACGACTCGAACCTTGTCACCGAGGTCGACCCGGATCTGCGGACCGGGCACCTGCCCGTTGTACGTCCAAGCGTCGACGATGTCGCCGGGGGCCCGCTCCCACGGTTGCACCGAGGCGGTCAACTCGAACTGCTTGGTTCCGTCGGGGAGGAGTTCGAAGTCGAGCGGCTGGTTCCCGCGCCCCTCGGTCTCCGCCGGGAACGCGAGCATCGATTCGACCATGATCATGTCCATCGCATCGCCGTCCATCGGCGTGTCGCTGTGCTCCATCCCCGCAGGGTCCGTCGCACCTTCGCCGGCCGCAGTACCTGCGGCGGCGCCGTCGACCGACGACTCGGTGATCGTGAGTTCGGTACTCATCCCGGACGACTCGTGACCCGCCACATTGCAGTACAAGGTGTATGCGCCGGGTTCCAGCACGCCGAGGTCGAGCACGGACGAACCACCAGCGCTGAGCAACTGTGACTGGGTGCTGGTGCCGCGCACGAACACGTTGTGTTCGAGCGAGCCCTCGTTGGAGATGTTCAGCACCACGTTGCCGGCCGGTGCCGTGAAGTCGCCGTCGATGGCGAACTCGGTCAGCGTCGCGTTGAGTTGCGTTGTCGCCAGCGCCTCCACCGGGTCGGACCCGCGAGTCGCCAAGGCAGTCACCGCCACGGCGCCGATCACGGCAATCGTCGCGACGATGATCGCGGCAACTGCGACGAACACTGCACTCGCGAACGGCGTGCTGGTCTCGGCGCGCGGCGGCACCCGATCCGGTTCGATCTCGGGCGCGATCTCGGTTGCGGTCATACGGGTACCACCAATGTCTTGATCATGTCTGCAGTCGAGCGCAGGACGGTTCGCGTCGACAGGGCCTTTGGTCCCAACCGGGCGGGACTTCCGGCCGAGCACGCAGCGCTCTCGTCGTGACCGCAGTCCGAGAACCAGGCGCGTGGCGGCATCGCCACGATCAAATGACGTCGCCGAACGCGGTGAAGACTCACGAATGCCGTCACCGCCACGACGACGATCTGGATCATCCTGGTCGCGAGCGCGGCGCCCAGGAGTGTGAATGTCGGGCTGGCCGCGGGTGTCAGGAGTCGGCCTGCCGGGAGCGGCGTTCGGCGAGACGAGCGGCATAGACGGCTGCTTGCGTGCGGTGGTGCATGCCGAGCTTGGCGAGCATGTTGGAGACGTAGTTCTTCACAGTTTTCTCGGCGAGAAACATCTGCTCGGCGATCTGGCGGTTGGTGAGGCCGTCGGAAAGGTGTCCGAGGATTGTCGACTCCTGTGGCGTCAACGAATCGGTCAGTGCGTCCTGCGGTGGGTTGCGGATCCGTTCGAGCACGCGAGCGGTGACGATCGGATCGAGCAGGGAGTGCCCGGCGGCAACTCGGCGGACGCTGTTGATCAGATCCGACCCGCGGACCTCCTTGAGGACGTATCCAGAAGCACCGGCCATGATCGCATCGAAGAGCGCTTCGTCGTCATTGAATGACGTGAGCATCAAGCACTTGAGGTCGGGCAGGATCGATCGGAGCTCGCGACAAACTTCGATGCCCGTCCCGTCCGGAAGTCGCACATCGAGGATCGCGACATCCGGCGAAACCGCCGGCGCGCGTTGCAGGGCTTGCGCCGCGGTACCGGCTTCGCCGACGACTTCGAGGTCGTCGGCGCTCTCCAACAGTTCGCGTACGCCGCGACGGACGACTTCGTGATCATCGAGCAGGAAGACACTGATCACGTTCACAACCTAACGGCCCGGGGCCGTAACCTCCGACAGATGTCGAGTCGCTTCGAGTTCGCCGGAGCCAAGCAGTTGCTCCGGCTGCTCGACGCCGTGATGTCGATCGGCTCCGAGCAGACCCTGGCCGACGCGCTCCGGCGGATCACCGAAGTCGCGGCCGATCTGGTCGAGGCGGAGTACGCGGCGCTGGGTGTGCTCGACGAGTCCGGATCGCGTCTGTCGGAGTTCATCACCGTCGGACTCGACGACGAGGAAACCGCTCGGATCGGCGCACTCCCGGAGGGGCATGGCATTCTCGGCCTCCTGATACTCGAGCCGGAACCGTTGCGACTTCCAGATCTGCGCGCACATCCCGACAGCTTCGGGTTCCCCCCGGGTCATCCGCCGATGACGTCGTTCCTCGGGGTGCCGATCCGGCTGCGCGACCGCGTCTACGGCAACCTCTACCTGACCGACAAGGCCGACGGCGAGGTGTTCACCGACGTCGACCAAGAGCTTGCGGTCGGGCTCGCGGCAGCGGCAGGCGTCGCGATCGAGAACGCCCGCCTGCACGAACAGGCTCGCATGGTCGTGCTGTTCAACGAGCGTGAGCGAATCGCCCGCGACCTGCACGACGATGTCATCCAACGGCTGTTCGCCACCGGCCTCTCGCTGCAGGCCGCGGCCCAGATCGTCAACGAACCGACGGCCCTCGACCGGATCACGCGTGCGGTCGATGATCTCGACGTCTCGATCCGCCAGGTGCGATCGACCATTTTCGAGCTGCATCAACGCTGGAGCAGCCAAAGCAGGGTGCGTTCGGAGATCCAGAGTGTTTGTGACCAGGCAACGGACACCCTCGGGTTCAAGCCCACCTGCCACATCGATGGCCCCGTCGACAGCACGGTCAGCGACGTGATCCGCGGACACCTGCTGCTGTGCCTGCGAGAAGCGCTCTCCAATGCCGCCCGCCACGCGCGCGCCACGCACGTCGGAGTCCGGGTGACGGTCCGGGAGGGGCGCATCCGACTCATCGTCACCGATGATGGAACCGGCTACGAACCAACCCCGGGGCAACGCGCGAGCGGTGTGGACAACATGGCGGTCCGCGCCGAATCGCTCCACGGCCGGTTCTCGATCCGACGCCCGGTCGGTGGCGGCACGGTGGTCGAGTGGGATGTCCCAATCGACGGGTGACGTCTGAGCGGCAATCGTGACGCAAGGCCCTAGCGGCGGCGGTCGCAGACGTCCACCCTGGCAGCTGTGGGCGCACAGCCAGGGAGCAGGTCGGACGATGGGATGTCCGAACGGCGACGTGTCGTCGTCGGCTACGACGACGACTCGCCGAATGCCTCGGCCGCGCTCCACTGGGGCGTCACCGAAGCGGCCACACGTGACGCCCTACTGCGGGTGGTGAACTGTTCGGCGATTCGATCTGAGATCGACGGTTCCGGTGCTAATTCTCGCAGTCCCCTGACATTCGAGCGGGCCGTGTACGCAACCCGTGAACGGTGGCCGTCGGTGCCGATCGAAATGGTGGCCACCTCCGTCGAGACGTCGGACACGCTCCTTGCCGAAGCCATCGGTGCCAACCTGCTGGTGGTCACCACATTGGACGCCGGTGCCGTCCGACGCGAGCGGCTGGGCCCGTTTCCGAGTCGCGCTGCGCGGCGAAGCTCGTGTCCCGTCGTCGTCGTCCAGGGCACCGCAAGGCGACCGATCCGACGGATCGTCGTCGGCATCAACACCTTCAACGCCTCCGCAACGGCGATCGACTGGTCGATCGTCGAAGCCGAACTTCATGGAGCCGAACTCGTCATTGCGTACGTTTGGGAACCAGATCCGCGCCACACTCGGTCAATCCGCGCCGACGCGCTCGATCGCGCCGACGCACAGTGTTTCGTCGACCTCGCAGTCAGACGCTGCGAGAAACAGACCTCGGTTCCAGTCAGGGGTGAAGTGATCCGCGGCAGCCCCGCGCTCGCGCTCGTGACCCGTGGCCGCAGCGCCGACCTCCTCGTCGTCGGCTCGCGAGGACGCACCGGCTTCACGACGCTGACGTATGGGTCCGTGGCACTCTTCGTCGCCGCACACGCATCCTGCGCGGTTGCCGTCGTGCACCCGCGGCTCCGGGACTCGAGCCTCACGGCATGACCCTCGGAGGACGGGTCGTCTCGAGTGACCGAAGTCCCTGGTCGAGTGTCCTCGAACGGAGCACCATGGATGCCATGGAAGAAGATCGGCCTCCGGCGACATCCACTCCCGACGTGGTGCTCCAACTCCACGAATGCTGGGCCCTGCTGCGAGACGAGGCCTACGGTCGACTCGCAGTGGCCGGTGAAAGTGGTCCGGACGTCTTTCCGATCAACGTCCGTGTCGACCACGGCACGATCGTGTTCCGCACCGCGGAGGGCACCAAGCTGGCTGCACTCCGCGAAGACCCCCGGGTGGCATTCGAGGTCGACGGCCACGACGACGGGGCCATGTGGAGCGTCGTCCTCCGCGGCAGGGCCAAGGTGGTCTCCGATCAGTATGAGGCGGTCGATGTGGTCGAACTCGGCGTCACGCCGTGGCAACGCGGCCCGAAGCCCGAGTTCGTGCGGATCGTTCCGGAAACAGTGAGCGGGCGGCGGTTCCAACGTACTCAGCGCAGCGAGTGGTCGGTGCCGGAACCGATCGCTCGGGCCGTGCCCGACGAGAGTTGATCGAGTCGCTCTCGGAGCTGTCGCTCGCCACCGTGGCGGTCACCGCATGACTGGAGGCGCCACAAACCCGTGCTGCGACCACGACCACCGAAGTCGAGTCCGACGAGTCGTGACCGAACCGTGTGGCACCGGCCGGACCGCCGCCTGCGTCGGATCGATTGTCATCGCAACCGGAGCACTTCTGTGATCGCAGCACCGCAATTACACCTATTCAAGGAGACCAGTTCATGACCACTCTCACCGAACAGACGACGCTTGCTGACATCGTCACCACGGAGCCGAGCCTCGCCCGCGAACTCGAGGCACGCGGTCTCGACTACTGCTGCGGCGGTGCGGCCACCCTGGCCGATGCGTGCGGCGCTATCGGTCTCGACGTCGACACGGTGCTCTCCGAACTGGCCGCAGTCGAGGGCGACGAATGCCCGCCAGCGTGGGCAACGATGGACGTGGGGGAGATGATCGACCATCTCGAATCCACTCATCATCAGTATCTGTGGGCGGAGTTGCCTCGCCTGTCGGCGCTCGCCGACAGAGTCGTGTCGGTGCACGTCGAACGACACCCGGAATTGGCCGACGTCGCCGCCTGCTATGCGACCCTCCGAGCCGATCTGGAACCGCACCTCACCAGAGAAGAGCAGGCGCTTTTCCCTATGGCTCGCGAACTCGCCGCTGCTGAAACGGCACCGACGCTGCCGTTCGGATCGGCGACGAACCCGATCTCGGTGCTGCTTGCCGAACACGACGTCGTGGGTGAACTCCTCGCCCAACTCCGTGAACTCACCAACGGCTACCAGACGCCCGCCGACGGCTGCGCCTCCTCCGCAGCGCTGTTCACCGGACTGGGCGAGTTGGAGGCCGACACGCACCTGCACGTGCACAAGGAGAACAACGTGCTGTTCCCGGCCGTCGTCGCGCTCGAACGACAACTGGTGTCGTGATCGTCCACCCGCTCACCGACGCCGACCTCGTCGACCGAGGCGAACTGGCCACGCGTGGCGACGTCGAGCACCTCGTTCGCTCGTTCTATCGGTACGCCGCAATGGACGAACTCCTCGGCCCGATCTTCAGTGCCGCCCACGTGGCCTGGGACGATCACGTCGCCACCTTGACCGATTTCTGGGCGTGGCAGCTGCTCGGCCCGTCGGTGTTGTCGTTGGTATAGGCGATCAGCCGGTCCCGCCAACCGTCGGGCGCGGTGATGGTTTCGTAGCCGACTCCCTGCGCATACACGCCAAACGTCTCGTGGAATATGGACGCCTCGCCGACCGCGCCGTCGATCTGGTCAGCGAGCGCTTCACTTCCGTCGAGCGCGATGAGGTCGGCTTCGACCGACATCGTCGCTTCGGGTGAAAGCATGAACTCGGGGATGGTCGCGAGAACAGCTTGAGAGCCGACGACGATGATCTGATCGGCTCCGATGACGCGCCCGGCTGCTCGGAGGAGGTGTTCGAGATCGCTGCGCTTCATGCGGAGTCACTGCTCGGTACAGATCGCACTGCCCGGCGGCGCTCGGCATCGGTGAGCACGCCCGCGAACGGAGTCATCTGCCGGAGATCGATTCCTTGCTGTGTTCGGGCGAGCATGACGGTGACGATCTCGTCGGTTGGTCGATCGAGGAGATCGCTCCATTCGTCGAGCCAGCGAGACGCGTGGCCGCGGTCGGCGCTCCGGAGCGTCGCTAGGTTGGCTCGGGCCTTGCGCAACGTCGGTGCCGGATCTTGGAGCAGGCGCGCGGCGATCTGTCGATGAATCGCCAGGCTCTTCTCCTCGACCCTTGTCCATCGAGGCGCGTCAGTATCCGGTACGACATCGATGGTGTAGCCGCAGGCTTCCAGCAGCCGGGCGAGTGTGTCGACGTTCGGCGTGACCCGCCCTGTTTCGTATGCCGCCACCGTCGGTTGAGATGTGCCGGCTGCTTGGGCGAGTGCGTCTTGCGAGAGCCCGGCTCGTGTCCGGCAGCGTCTCAATTGTGTACCGACGTCCATTCAGAAATCATATCTGATCAGATATGTAGATCCCAGCCGAATGTGGGTTGTATGATCGGGGAGGTTCGACGGACGTCTGTTGGGAAGCCGCTCATATCGGCGGCAAGCTGCCCTCCACCGGAAGCTTGGTGTCGATGGTCTCATGTTGAGCATGGATCGCGGTCTCCGGCCCGGCCAGGTCAAGCTGGAAATTCTCCTCGCGACCGCGCTCCCGTTTTGCAACCTGGCCCGCGACGTGGACCGCGGAGTTTCGCACGCTCGAAACCGTGACCGTCCGCAATGCGTCGATCAGCACTCGAGCATCGTTCGTGATCGAAAACGGTCACCCCGGCGCCGTACCGGCTTGAATGACGCCAGGCGTCCGCCGCCCGACGGCCGAGTAGTACGGGACGAGCAGCACGCTCGTCGGTCGCATCGAAGTGAAGCTGCGATCGAAATTTGTGACCTGCGCGCTGCGATGACCAGCGCGCCACCAGGCAGGTCTGAGCGGCCCAGCGAGTTCCGCGCCATCCTGGCGTCCCGGACCCTGATGGCGTTGTTTTGTGTTTCGTGGCAGACCGTGAGCTCGTCGTAGGGCGCCGGTCGATACAGTCAAAAGACTGAGCTGATGACGCGCGTTTCCGAGCACTTCGGACCGCGGGAGGCGGGTTCTGATCTGTGAGTCGGGTGAACTGCGCTGCGGAACGTTATGGAGTGGGTTGGACGTGCGAGGTGGAACCGGCATCGACTCCACCGCCTTTGTCATGCCAGAGCGTGAGGATGAGTTCTCGGTCGAATCGCGTGGTTCGATGCGACGATGACGCTCAGTGAAGATCCCAGGTGGGCTCGGGATCCCCCGACCGTGTGGCGGGAACGGTCGAGAACCTACGGCGAGATGAGGCGTCGAGCAGTGCTCGCAGTCGGGCGGTCTCGGTTCGGGTGAAGCGCGATGTCGTTCTGAACACCACCATTGCTGCGCGTCGTCCTGCGTGATCGAAGGGCATTGCGAGCGCCCACGGTTGAACACCCGTCGACGGCAACCGCTTCGCCCATTCGCGCTCGCGAACCGGAACGCCTTGTGCGAGCGCACGACCTGCAGCGCTATCCGCGGAGGCGAATCGTGAGTCGATCACGCAGGCAAGATCGGCTCGCACGAGTTCACCTGCACACCACGCGATCAAGTCGGCGGTCACCGTGTGGGCTGTGGCGACGTGGGTGATGCACCGCATGCTGCGTGTGACGGGATCTTCGAGGTCGTGGACCGACAGCCGTCGGATCTCGATCAGCGGACATCCGGTGTTCTCGACGGCGTGGGCGATCGTCGGCACATCGAGCGGGCGGGTTGCGTGCACGAAAAGATCGTCGACGCGAACGTCGCCGTCGACGTTGTGGCAGTCGATCTCGACGATGTTCACGGCGAGTTCGCCGAGCGCGACCAGCACTCGACCGATGCGGCCGGGATCGTCGGGCACTTCGACTCGGAGGCGGTACAGGTCCATGCGGGAGGGTTCTCCGTTCGTTGCTTGGGGCACCACCGACTATGGGGTCGTGACGTCAACGACGGGTTACTGATTCGTGACGTCTGGATGCACATTTCGACCGATGACGCGCAAACGGCGGTGGCCCGGGCACGGTTCGGTCAGTGCTGGGTCGGTCGGTGGGGTAGATCGCGAGCTGATTTTCGTGGTGAGCGCTTCGACGATTCGGCATCGAAGGTCTCCGAGACGGGTTCTTGGACGCTTCGAGCTGGGTGCGTCGGGTCATCACACCGAGCGCACGGGCGAGGCCGTCCACTGATGGGTCACGCCCCAGATCGTCTGTGACCGATCGCCGTTCAATCCACCGCACATCATGAACCGCCGTCAGAGTCGACGCTGCCACGAGTCGTTGGTTGCATGCACTTTTGGTGGTGCCGGTCGCGAGTTCTGGTCAGCTCCAGATTCGCTCGGCGATGTCGGCCCACAGGCGCTGATAGGCGAACGTTGCGGGACTGCTGGGGGCGAAGTCGGCGATCGGTGATCGGTGGATCCCCATCTGCTCGATGACGCTGGCGTTCGGGATCGCCGTTGGCAAGAAGCCGGCGACGTCGGCCATCAGGTGCTCGACGATGTCGCGCTGCAGACGTTTACGTCGATCGAGCATCGACGCGAATGGCAGAACCAACGGTGCCGGCGGGTGTTCGGCGAGGAAGCCGGTGAGTTGGTCGAGGGTGCGTTCGGACAACGTGGTGGGGATCGTCGGCACGATCAGTGCGTCGGCGGCGCCGAACACGCTTTCACTGCTCAGGGTTATCCCGGGCGCACAGTCCAGGAGCGCGACGTCGTAGCGGTCGGCGATCGGTTCCAGGAGCGCGGCGAGGCGTCGGTTGGGATGTTTCGTGTTGTCGAGAGCGAGGTCGAGATGGCGCAAGGAGAAGTCGGCGGGCACGATGTGCACAGCGGGGTCGTCGGTGGCATGGATGTTCGCTGCGAGCGATCCTGTCTTGCCGACAAGGCGTTCGGCGCCTCCTTTGAACGAGGGTTTGACTCGTACGAAGAAGGTTGCTGCGCCTTGTGGGTCGAGGTCCCACAACAACACCCGCGATCCACTCGCGGCTGCTTGCTGGGCAAGGTTGACCGCGGTCGTGGTCTTGCCCACGCCGCCCTTGATGCTGTACGTGGCGAGCACCTTCAAGCGGAGATCGCCTCGATCAGTGCGTCGAAGGAGCGTCGTGTATTCGCGCTGTCGTAGTCGGCGAAGCGTTCGGCGAATTCGGTGCGGGCTCCGAGCCGTGTCTGTTCGAGACGTTGGATGAGTTCGCCGACGGCGACCATGGTGTTCGCGTCGGCGTCGGCGGAGACGAGGTCAGGGGTCAGGGAGCGCAGCAGCGCGATGTGGACTTCGGCGTCCTGGTGCTCGCCGAGGTTCTCCTGGAGCGCCTTGAGCTTGTTGACGTACTGCTTTCGAGGCTTGGCGGGCAGCATGCTGCTGAAACATTCGATGAGATAGCGGAGCTTCTTGGCGTCCTTGCGAAGATCGTGCACGTCGTCTGCTGGAGTGTCGGGGCCGATCAGGCGCCCTTCATCGATCAAAGCATCGTGGGCACGAACGATTCGTTTGGCGACCTCTGTGCCGAGTGGATGACCGGCTCGCCGAGGGAGACTCGCGTTGCCGACCGGTTCGCCGAGCCACTCCCGCCACTCGGCGATCAGCGCGCCTGCTCGCTCGGATCTCAGGACCTGTCCGAGCGCGACGTGAGCGTCGGCGTGATGGCGTGCGAGAACATCGCGGACGGGGTCCAACGCACGGGCAGCAGTGACACCGAGGGGGTCGGTGTAGCGCTTCCACTCGAGCAGGTACACATCGAGATCGCGCGCTGCGCCAGTCGCTGCGGCCAGCCACGCGAAGCCCTCTTTGGCCGGCTCGAGCACCTCGGCTGGAACGACGGACTTGGATGCT
>JBDSBE010000019.1:0-3194 GCA_039921745.1 Ilumatobacteraceae bacterium
AAACCGCGACATGGCTCGGCGAACCGGTCAGTCTGGGCAGGGGAGGTCGAGCAACTCGAGCGAGCTGCCGGCGACGAGACCGAGTTCGTCCAACCCACCCTGGGGCGCTTCGACCGCGATCAGGAAGTCGGGCGACGTCGGGTAACTCGTGCACTGTTCGGTGACGCACGGCTCCATGTCGAACGCGTCGAGGAACGCACCGGACGGCGAATAGAACGCGATCGACAGCGGCATGATCGTGTTCTTCATCCAGAACGACCCGGTGTGGGCCTCGGGGTACACGAACGCCATCGCGTCGGCGGCGCCGAGGTCGGTGACTTCCATCAATCCCCGCGCCCGATCGTCCGGGGTCTCGGCGAGCCACAGGCAGAGCTCGCAGAAGCTCCCGTCGGCCAGGGTGATACGGGCGGCAGTGCGATCGAACACGCCGGGTTGAACGGCGGGCCCACCGGCCCCGTGATCGGAATCGACGACGGTGTCGGAGACCGTCGCCGAGGCCGTCGCCGAGGCCGTCGTCGAAACCGCCGTCGGAACGGTCGTCGGGATCGCCGTGCTCGTGTTTCCGCCACACCCCGCCACGGCGAGCAGGAGGATCGGGAGCCGGCGCATCGACGGAAGGCTAGAGGCGACCCGGGACTCCGTGAGGTCGGTGCACTGTGATGGGGCGGGAGTGTGCCGTTCGGCGTGCCGAGAGCCAAGAGCCGAGAGCCGAGACCGAGACCGAGACCGAGAGCCGATGTCGCCGAGTGCGATGAGATATCGGTCGCCCCCGCTGAACTCGGCGGCGAGAACTCGACCGGCCCATCACCGACCGTGACGCCCGTCAGCACCGCGCAGCCTCCCACGCAACACAGACGCTCCAGCAACCGGTCCACATCACTCATCGGACCGTCGCCGCAACCCTGCTGAACTCGGCGGCGAGAACTCGACCGGCGCATCACCGACCGCGACGCCCATCAGCACCCCGCAGCCTCACGCGCAACACAGACGCTCCAGCAACCAGCGCACATCACCCATCGCACCGTCGCCGCGGTTGCGTCGTCGGCCAGCCCGAACTCGTCGCGAAACTCGCGAGCAGCCGAGTGACGACAGCCCCGTCGCCGCGACCAGACCTGTTCTCGGAGCATTCCGACGAGCGGACGACCTGCCGGTCAGTCGATCGGCGGCGGGCAGAAGCCGTCGGGGATGACCAGGTCGTCGGGTGACAGTTCGCCGATCGACGCCTTACCCATGCCGAGCAGGTTCGAGTCGATGCCCATCCGCATGATGTCGAGCACGTTCTCGACGCCGGCCTGGCCGTTGGCTGCCAGCCCCCAGAGGTAGGCCCGGCCGATCATCACCGCACGCGCGCCGAGCGCGAGCGCCTTGACGACATCGCTGCCACGCCGGATGCCGCCGTCCATGACGACCTCGATGTCGTCCCCGACGGCGGCCACGACCTCGGGCAGCACCCGGATCGGCGCAGGGGTCCCGTCGAGGTTGTTGCCGCCGTGGTTCGACACCGAGATCGCGGTCGCACCCGCATCGACGGCGCGTCGCGCCTCGTCGGCACGACTGATGCCCTTCACCATGAACGGGCCGCCCCACTGCTCCCGCAACCAGGCGACGTCCTCCCACGTCGGCGGCGGCGTGCCCATCCACGTGCCGTACGCCTCGAAGAAACCCGGCACCGGCTGGCCGCCGACCGCGAAGTTCGGCACCCCGAGGTCGGGCAGCTCACCGTGCCGCAACCAGTCGAACAACCATCGCGGTCGCAGCGCGACCTCGGGCGCGAACTTCGCCATCGTCTTGAGGTCGATCGATTGGGGAATCGCCGGGCTGCCCCAATCGCGGCTGTGCACGAACGACCAGTCGAGCGTCAGGATCAGCCCCACGGCACCGGCCGCTCTGGCCTGCTCCGTCCTGGCGACCATCGAGTCGCGGTCTCCGGCCCAGTAGATCTGGAACAGCGTCTGGGGATTCGCAGCGGTGACGTCGGCGATCGGCTTGCTGGCGAACGAACTCAAGCCCATCACGACACCGCGGGCGGCAGCGGCCCGCGCCACCGCGACCTCACCGTCGGGGTGGACCGCCTGCACGCCCGTCGGCGAGATCATGACGGGCATCGACATCGGTTGACCCATGACCTCGGTCGCCATCGCACGGGTCGGAGACTGCCCGGCGGTCACCGGGCGGACGCCGAGTTCGTCGAACGCCGACACGTTGTCCTTCATCGACGAACCGCGTTCGGTCCCGGCGATCAGTGCGCCGTACACCGATGCGGGCAGGCGTCGCTTGGCGCGCTGCTGAGCGACGGCGACCGATTCGAACCAGGGGTTTGCCACGGCGTCAGCGTAGGTGGTGGTCCGTCTGGGGTCGCATCCGCCGCCGGGTCGATCCCGCTCGACCGCAGGTCTAACGTGGCGAGATGAGCGACATGCCGTTCCCGCCTCCCGTGCCGCCCCCGGGCACGCCCGGGTCCCAGGAGGGGTTCGGCACACCCGCCGGTCTCACTGCTGGGTCTGTGCCGGCCACGCGCGATCTCGGCAAGCGACGGTCGCTCGGTCTCGTCATCCTGCTCACGATCGTCACGTGCGGGGTCTGGGCGGTCGTGTGGGCATACCAGACCGGCGACGAGCTCCAACGGTGGTCCGGGAAGGGGCTCGGAGGCGTCGTCCACTTGATCGTCACGATCCTGGCTGCGCCGGTCACCATGTTCCTGCTGGCCGGCGAGGTCGAACAGCTCTATCGCGCGGCCGGCCGCGAGCCGCCGATCACGACGATCTGGGGGCTGTGGTTCCTGCTCCCGCTGATCGGCAACATCATCTGGTACGTCCGGATCCAAGAAGCGATCAACGACTACTGGACGGCGTTCGGCCAGGACAACACTCCCGGTCTCTGACCGATCGGGACACGCACCGCCACGATGAACCGCTCGCTGATCGTCTACGCGGACGGGCCCTCGGCGGCGCGAGTCTCGCCGGCCGAGGTGATGGCTGCCGCCGGTGTCGACGGTCGCGACGGTGCCGACGTGCTACTCGGCTGGACGACCGAACGCAATCCGTGGCTCGACGACACCTCGCTGCGGATCTCGACGGTCCTCGCCGGATACGGGCTCGCGACCGGCGTCGCCGAGGGCACGATCACACCGCTCCCGGTGCGATTGTCGGCCGTCCCCGCTCGGTTGCGATCGAGGCCACCTGACATCGGTGTGA
>JBDSBE010000020.1:0-18071 GCA_039921745.1 Ilumatobacteraceae bacterium
GCGGCGCTGCGTCGGAGCGGGCGCGAGAGCGGAAGATCCCGTCCCTGGCAGAGGTCGAAGCACTCGCGACTTTCATCGAGCCTCGGTATCGAGCAGCGGTGCTGCTGGCTGCGTTCTGCGGCTTGCGTAGAGGTGAGTGTTTTGGGCTGGCCCGGCGTCACGTGGTCATCGGCGATGTCCATTCCAGCGTCCGAGTCGAACGCACTCGGAGCGAGGTGAAGGGTAAGGGTCTCGTGTTCCAGGATCCCAAGACCGAGGCTGGATCGCGGTTGGTGTCGCTGCCGGAACGGGTCCGAGACGAGCTCGTGGTCCATCTTCGAGACTTCGTCGGCCCCGGCCCCGATTCCTTGCTCTTTGCAGACGAGCAGTCAGGTGATGTCCCTCGTGCGAGCAAGTGGAAGCGAATTTGGAATCTCGCTCGCGCCAACGCGGAGGTACCGGACCTCACGTTCCACGATCTTCGTCACCTCGCCGGAACGCTCACAGCGCTCGCTGGTGGGACGCTGAAGGAGATCCAAGCCCGTCTCGGGCATGCGTCCCCGATTGCAGCGATGATCTACCAGCACGTCGCTCACGGCCGAGATGACGTGCTCGCGTCCGAGATCGACCGAATCATCAGCGGCAAGGCATCGTAGGCCGCTGCCCGCGGCTGGCATTTTGAGTGGGAGAGTTCGGCCGATGCCGATGCCGGAACCCGCTCGAACCTCTTCGGCCACTCGCGTTCGCTCGCAATCAATTGCGTCGGATTCCGAGAGAGTTGAGTGGCTCGGACGGTCGATTCCGTGCGATAGCCGTGCGATAAGGATCGGGAAAGAAGAGCCAACAGAGGTCAACAGCGGTCAAGTCGACTCCGATCAAAATGATCTGGAAATGTGCGCTGGCCAGGCATTTTGCGTGGCCAGCGATTGGAGCGGACGACGGGAATCGAACCCGCATCATCAGCTTGGAAGGCTGAGGTTCTAGCCGTTGAACTACATCCGCGACGGTGACGCGCCCACGTTACCCGCCTCGGGATGCCTTCGGCCGTGCGGTTGCGTGCCACACGACTCTCTCGCCGACGGTTCACGCGAATCGACGACTTTCCGACCGTTTCGTTCGTGCCACCTGGCGCATCTCTTGGCGACAGCACGCACAGCACCCCCAGAGCGATACGACACCCTGCCGCATCGGTTCGGCGGCGATCGAATCGCGCTCAACTCCGGGTGTGTTCCAGCCGATGTGGGTAGCGGTCTCGGGAATCTTGGGGCGCCGGGTCCGGTTCTGGGTCGGCAGCCCACACGATTCTGTGGGTAGAGGCCGGGAGATGACATGAACCAGCTCGACAATCGGACACGGACTGATTCGGCGTCGGTGCTCGATCTGTTGTCCGAGCTCGTGAATCGTTACCGGATTTCCGATCACGTCATCACCTACTGCAATGCGGCGTGGGCCGAACTGTACGGCGCCGACCGCGAGGCGGTGATCGGCCGATGCCTCGACGAGTTCCTCTCGGCCGACGAGATGCACGGCCTGCGGTCTCAACTCGACCAGCTGGGCCCCGATCATCCAGTCCTCGGCGATCCAGTCGCACGGCTGGTCCCCGGAGATTCCCAACGTTGGCTCGCGTGGGTCGATCGGTACGTCGTGACCGAACACGGTCCCGAGGTCCTCTCTGTCGGACGAGACGTGACCGATCGCCAACTCGCAGAACTCCGGCTGCGCGAGAGCGAGAACCGGTTCCGCTGCCTCGCCGACAACGCATCCGACATCGTGTGGCGTGTCGGCTTCCAACCGTCCGCATACTTCGACTACATGAGTGCATCGGTCGAGCGCATCCTCGGATACCCGCCGTCCTTCTTCCTGAACGAGTTCGAGCGCGTCTTCGACATCGCCGAACCCGAGACGAGAAGCTTGATCCGATCTTCGTTTCGAGGCGAATCGCTGCCGGGTCGTTTCGATCTCCATTTCCGCCACGCCGATGGTTCGCGGGTCGTCGGTGAGACCTCCACCACGTCGATCGAACCAGCATGCACGGCGTCACCCGCGACGTCACCGAACTGCGTCGACTCCAAGCGATCACCACGGCGCAAGCGCTCAGCGACCCGCTCACCGGGATCTCGAACCGGCGTCGTTTCGATCAACTCCTCGAGAGCGAGCTCGAACGCACTGCA
This sequence comes from Ilumatobacteraceae bacterium, assembly GCA_039921745.1. Taxonomy (GTDB): domain Bacteria; phylum Actinomycetota; class Acidimicrobiia; order Acidimicrobiales; family Ilumatobacteraceae; genus Ilumatobacter. The sequence continues at coordinate 2,151 of JBDSBE010000020.1, forward strand.
CTCTCGGGCAGCGTGCTCGCCGTCGCCTACATCGACCTCGATGGGCTCAAGCAGATCAACGACCAGCACGGCCACGCCACCGGCGACATCTTGTTGCAGGAAGCCGCTCGCCGACTCGAACGAACGGTCGACCTCCCGGACATGCTCGCCCGGCTCGGAGGCGACGAATACGCAATCATCTTCGAGCCCCACCTGCTTTCGGCCGTTCAACTGCGGCAGCGGATCAGCGTGCTCCTCGACTCGCCGATCATCGTCTCCGAGAAGCTCACGATCCAGTGCAACGCAAGCGTCGGTATCGCCGACACCACATCGGCGGGCCACAACCCGAACGATCTCGTCGCAGCCGCCGACCGAGCGATGTACGACGACAAGCACCGCCGGCAACACCGCTGACCGGGACGGCGGCGAACGGTGTCGAATCGCCGGTCAAGAAGCCGGTCGAAGTTGCAGCCACATCTCGGTTCCGCCGTCGTTCCTCCCCCGGCGCTCGAAGCCGAGTGATTCGTAGAGCGCAACCGCGGCAGTGTTCGACTCGAACACGTTCAGACCGAGCCGATCCGCGCCTGATCGCCGGAGTTCACTCATCACCAACTCGATCGCCGATCTCCCGAAACCCCGATCTCGGTCCTCGATGTCGATGTCGATGTCGAACAGGTCGGAGTCACTCGGTGACTCTCTTGGCCCGAACCATAAGCGCCCGACGCGACGACCGTCGTCGTGCACCGCCGCGAATCGATGCCCGGCGGTCTGCACTCCATCGGGGAGCAGCCAAGCCAGGAATTCGTCAGTGGCGGCCTGGGCCACGTCACGACCTGCTCCGCTGTCGACCAGCTCCTCGACGAATGACGCGATGGTCTCGGTGAGGAACGCATCGGCGTCGGTCTCCGAGAGCTGCTCGAGACTGATCACGACCACGACGCTACGGGTACCGCTGATGTCGCGTCATCGGCGGGCGAACACGTCGGTCTGTTTGACGGGCTCGAAGCCGACGCTGCGGTACAGGTGGCCCGACGCAGGATTGGCTGGTTCGTAGCCGATCGAGATCCGCTCGGCACCCGCCTTCGCCAGCAGATCGAGCCCGGCGGTGAGCACGTGGCGGGCGAGACCCCGTCGCTGGTGCGCGTCTTCGGTGCGCATCGGCTCGACCAGACCGGCGGCCGTGACCGGGTCGAACCAGAACAATCCGTACGCCGCGACATCGTCGTGATGGTCGAAGACGACCAGATCGAGATCGGCTCGATAGAGGGAGGTTTGGAGGAGGCGCTCCTCGACTGCCGGACCGCTCCGTCCGATCATGTGATGCGGTTGCGGCGTCGTGTCGAGCCGACAGGCCAGGCGGTAGCCGTCGTGCAGCGGACTGATCTCGGGGCGATCGTCGGCATCCAACCACGCCTCGACCACCCCGTTCTCCTTGACCTCGAAGCCGTGGCCGGTCAGCACGTCACGGGTGACGGAGTCGGCACGGTCGATCTCGATCTCGACCGCCTCGATCCCGGCCGCCCGAGCGTGCGCGAGCCCACGGTCGACGACGTGCGCCAACCACTCGCACGACGCGTCCGGCATGACGATCACGGCGATCGTCACGTCCTCGTACACCGCGGACCTCCCGCCGCCCCAGTCGGTGAACGTCACGGCGGCCTCTGGGCGACCCGCCGCGTCGAACCAGACGAGCTGGCCGAGATCGTCGGACGACCTCGGGGTCCGCCACCACCACTGGAAATCGGCTGCCTGATACAGGCCCGCCGTCGGGTGGACACTGCGAGTCCGCTGCAGCAGCGTCGTCACACACTCGACCGAATCGATGCCGACCCGGATCTCCTCTCGAACCGTTCCCACGACTCGAACCTACGACCCCGACCCGACCCGCACCGACTCGTTCGACGATGGGCGACGCCGCTGCAACGTCAGATCGGACTGGATTCGAGCCCGGCTGACCGATACGTTGATTCCGCACGTGTGCCGTGGGCACGGCCGAGACGCCTGGAGGGCAGCACCATGACCGTACGACTCAACTCGATCGCTCCCGATTTCAGCGCCGAAACGACGGAGGGACAGATCAACTTCCATGAATGGGCCGGCGACAGCTGGGTGGTGCTGTTCTCCCACCCGAAGGACTTCACGCCGGTGTGCACCACCGAACTCGGCGCGTTCGCCAAGATGAAGCCCGAGTTCGATCGCCGGAACTGCAAGATCATCGGGATCAGCGTGGACGGCGTCAGCGACCACGAACGGTGGGCCGGAGACATCGAATCGTCGCAGGGCACAGCGCCCAACTACCCGCTGATCGGCGACCCACAACTCGAGATCGTCAAGCTCTACGACATGCTCCCCGACGACGCAGGCGACACCTCGGAAGGGCGTACGGCCGGCGACAACGCGACGGCGCGGACGGTGTTCCTGATCGGGCCGGACAAGCGGATCAAAGTCATGCTCACCTACCCGATGACCACCGGCCGCAACGTGACCGAGATCCTCCGGATCGTCGACTCGTGTCAGCTCACGGCCAATGAGCAGGTCGCCACCCCGGCGAACTGGGTCCAGGGCGGGGACGTGATCATCGTGCCCTCGGTCACCGACGAGGCAGCCGCCGAGAAGTATCCCGACGGGTGGGAGGCTCCACTGCCGTACCTCAGGCTCGTCAAGCCCTCCAGCTGACCCAGCAGCGCGCCGCGAGCAGCTCGAACCGTCAGCGTGACGGGTCGACCACGATCCTGCCTCTCGTCTGCCCGGCCATGATCGCTTCGCCGCGTGCCGGCAGTTCGCTCATCGCGATGAGCTCGGTCAGTTCGTCGAGCAGGCCGAACGGGAGGTCGGTCGCGAGACGTGCCCACGCCTCGTTGCGCTGTTCGACCGATGCCATCACCGAGTCGATGCCCTGGAGGCGCACGCCTCGCAAGATGAACGGCATCACGCTGGACGGCAGATCGACCCCACCGGCGAGACCGCACGCGGCAACGGTCCCCCGGTACTGCGTCTGCGCGAGCACCTTGGCGAGCATCGTCGAACCGACGGCGTCGACCGCCCCCGCCCACGTCTCGCTCTCCAGTGGCTTGGGCGCTTCCGACATCTCCTCCCGGCCGAGAAACGCCGTGGCGCCCAGTGACCGCAGGAACTCGTGCTCACCCGGGCGGCCGGTCACCGCCGTCACCTCGTAACCGAGATTTGCCAGCAGTGCGATCGCGACACTGCCGACGCCTCCCGCTGCGCCGGTCACCACGACCGGCCCACGATCCGGGGTGACGCCGCCGTCCTCCAGCCCGAGCACGCACATCATCGCGGTCAAGCCGGCCGTGCCGATGCCCATCGCCTGCTCGCTGCTCATCGAATCGGGTCGCGAAACCAGCCACTCAGCCTTGACCCGCTGGCGTTGCGAGTAGCCGCCCCAATACCGCTCCCCCACCGACCAGCCGGTCAGGATCACGCCGTCGCCCGCCGAGAACTGCGTCGACTCAGAGCTCACGACCGTGCCGGAAAGGTCGACCCCGGGCACCATTGGGAACGACCTGATAATACGACCGCGCCCGGTCAGCGCCATCCCGTCCTTGTAGTTCAGCGACGAATAGTCCACGTCGACCAGCACGGTCTCCTCACCGTCGTATGTCGGCAGATCGTCATCGGTGAGCTGCTCGATTGCGGCGACCGCCGTTTTCGGGTCTCCCGATTCGGCTTCGCGGACGACAAGGGCCTGGAACGTGCTCATCGTCCCATTCTCCTGGCGCCGACCCGTTCAAGTCGAATCGCGTACAGCCGAACCCCCGACCGCCGAACCCCACCGCCGAACGCGTGAGAGTCGGCCCGCCACAGCCGGGCCGACTCTCACGCGTTCGGGTTGTTCCGGGGCGAACCGGGGTCAGCGGTAACGTCGAGTGGAGCTCGACCCCATGAAAGGCCCGCAATGAGCACCACCGCCATCACACTTCTCGCCGCGACCGCTGCGACCGAATCCCCGACTGCACTGTGGATCCGGATCACGGTCGGCGCCGGCATCATCATCGTGGCCTGGCTCATCGCGAAGGGGATCACCCGATTCGGTGCGCCGCTGCTCGCCAGCCGCCGCACCGAGAGCTTCGGCACCGTCGTCGCCAAGCTGATCGGCTATCTCGTGGTGATCGCGAGCGTCCTCGTCGCTGCCGTGGTGATCTTCCCGTCGTTCAAGCCAGTCGATGTCCTGTCAGGGCTCGGCATCTTCTCGATCGCGATCGGGTTCGCGTTCCAGGACATCCTGTCGAACCTCCTCGCGGGGATCCTGCTGCTGATCCGTCAACCATTCCACGCCGGTGACGAGATCGAGGTCAGCGGCCAGCACGGCACGGTCGAACAGATCACGATCCGCGAAACGCAGATCAGGACCTACGACGGCGAGAAGGTCCTGATCCCGAACGCCGAGGTCTACCAGAACGTCATCCGCGTGCAGACCGCATACGGCCCGAAGCGGACGACGCTCGTGATCGGTCTCGACGACTGGGAAGACCTCGATCGCGCCGCCGACGTCGCACTCGGAGCGATCCGAGACATCGACGGCGTCGAAGCCGATCCGCCGCCTCAGGCGTACTTCAACTCGTTCGGCGACAGCGTCACCAACATGGATCTCCGGTTCTGGACGCAGCCGCAGCAGGCCGAGGTCAGACGGGTCCAGGACCAGGTCGTGCGCCTTGTCGGCCGGGCACTCAAGGAGGCGAAGATCCCGATGCCCTCGCCGATCACCGAACTCGACGTTCGCGCATCGGTCAAAGACCTCCTGTCCGACATTGCCGGGCGTTCCACGGCGAAGCCCGAACCGAGTGACAACGCCTCGGACAACAACGACTCCGAAGCCGACGGGTGACGGAAGCCCAGACGGCCAGCCAGGCAGTCAACGACGCGGTCAGACAGGCGGCGGGCCGGCGAGGAGCATCCGGAGCCTTGCGTCCGGCGCGGGTCGTGCCCCCGGGTGTTCGATCACCCATGCCGAGACCATGGTCGCGAACTGGGCGGCGTCGACTGCGGCGGTACCGCGCAGGTGCCGGGCGAGGAACGCCCCGGCGAACGAGTCCCCGGCCCCGGTCGCATCGACCAGCTTGTTCGTCGCCGGTGCGATGTGATGCGCCGAACCCTGCTGCCACACCAACGCCCCGTCGGCGTCGAGCTTCAGGATCACCAGGGCGCTCGGATACAGCGCATCCAATTCTCGGGCAATCCCCTCCGGGTCGCTGAGGCCGGTCAGCACCTCGCCCTCCTCCTTGTTCGGCAAAAACACGTCGATCCCCAGATCTCGCGTCACGGCCAGGAAGTGCTCGACGCCGACCTCCTCGATCATCTGGAACGATCCCGGGTCGAACGACAGCGTCGCGCCGCTGTCCTGAGCGACGAGCGCCGCGACGCGAGCCGCCGACCGGGGCGGATCGGTGAAGAACGACCACGCCGTGAGATGGAGGTGGCCCGACGACGACACGATCTCGCGCGGCACCTCGCTGGGAAGCAGATCGAAGTCGGCACCCCGACCCGACACCATCGACCGCTCACCCGTGTGATCGACGAACACGGCCACCGACCCGGTGCCGTTCGAGTCCGATTCGACGAGGTGGTGCTCGACCCCCTCGCTGTCGAGGTTCTCGACCGCCATCGCGCCCATTCGGTCTCGGCCGATCTTGCCGACAAATCGAGTGCCGAGCCCGCATCGGGCCGCCCAGACCGCAACGTTCGCTCCGCTGCCCCCCGGCTGGAGCACGACCTCACCGAACGTGTCCCCACCGATCAGGAGTTCGGTGTTGGTACGGATCAGCACGTCCCAGGCGAAGTCGCCGAGCACGCAGAGGTCGGTCCGGTTGGTCACGGCGTCACGGTAGCCCCACACTGCCCGAGGCCATCTATGGTCGCCGAGTGTTCACGCTCGGCGCACTGCTCATCGGTGCGGCGGCCGCGTTCGTGGTCGGGTTGTCGAAGACCGGTCTCCCCGGCGGCGCCCTGATCGCCGTCCCGATGCTCGCCGTCGTCTTCGACGGTCGGCTGATCACCGGTGCCACGCTGCCGATCTTGATCGTCGCCGACCTGTTCGCCGTCGGCTGGTACCGCAGCCACGCCCGGTGGGACGTCCTGCAGGCGATCGCTCCGTGGATCGCTGTCGGATACGGCTTCGGAATCGCGTTCTTCCTTGCGATCGGCGCGGCGAACGGCGTGCTGGAGACGACGATCGGCGTGATCGTGCTCGTGATCGTCGCCCTCCAGGTCTGGCGGATGTGGCGAGGCGGACTCGCTCCCGTCGAGCCGACCACCAGCGGCCGTTCCGCTGCCGGCCCGCACGGGACGATCGGCGGGTTCACCACCTTCGTCGCGAATGCGGCCGGGCCGGTCATCAACACCTACCTGATCCGACTCGGCCTCCCGAAGCACGAACTGATCGGGACGTCGGCGTGGCTGTACTTCGTCGTCAACCTGTCGAAGATCCCCCTCTACATCGCGCTCGGTGCGTGGTCGACGGGCGGTGCGTTCTTCACGGTCGACTCGCTGCTGTTCGACCTCGCGATGGTGCCGGCCATCGTTGCCGGCGTGTTCGGCGGGCGGGCGCTCTTCGTGCACATTCCGCAGCGCGCGTTCGCGGTCGTGGTCCTCTCCCTGTCGGCGGCCGGCGCGGTCAAGCTGCTGCTGTGACACAACCAAGGCTTCGCGGCACCGCCGCTCGACGCAACGTCGACCGCTCGCCGACCGCGGCGATGATCGAGTCGGTGCGGCTACGGTCTAGGCCGCATGACCGAACGTGATTCCATCGACTTTCCATCAGATTTCGTCTGGGGCGCAGCCACCGCCGCCTACCAGATCGAGGGTGCTGCGCACATCGACGGCCGAGGGCCCTCGGTGTGGGACCAGTTCTCCCACACCCCCGGCAAGGTCGCGCACGGCCACACCGGCGACGTCGCCTGCGACCATTACCACCGTGTCGCAGCCGACGTGAAGTTGATGGCCGATCTCGGCCTCGACGCCTACCGGTTCTCGATCTCGTGGCCACGGGTTATGCCCGACGGTCGCACCCACAAGAACCCGGCAGGAATCGCGTGGTATCACCGGCTCGTCGATCTGCTGCTCGAGCACGGGATCGCTCCGTGCCCGACGCTGTTCCACTGGGACCTACCACTCGGTCTGGAGGAGATGGACGGGTTCCGGAACCGTGACACCGCGAGCTGGTTCGCGGACTACGCCGCGCTGATGGCGCAGGAACTCGGCGACCGCGTGACCATGTGGTCGACGTTCAACGAACCGTGGTGCTACGCATACCTCGGGCATGCAGCCGGCGTCCATGCGCCCGGGCTGACCGAGCCGGGTGCAGCCGTCACCGTCGCCCATCACCAACTCCTCGCCCACGGTCTTGCGGTGGAGGCGATGCGGGCCGAACGTGACGGGCTCGCCCTCGGCATCGTGATCAACCCGACCAACATCGTCTCCGAGGGGAGCCCGTCCGCCGATCCTGACGAGATGCGGATGATCGACGGAATCCACAACCGATGGTGGTTCGACGCCCTCCTCGAGGGCACGTACCCCGACGACGTGATGCAGCGGTACGACCATCTCGCAGCAGCCGTGCGCGACGGCGACGGCGCGGTCATCGCGCAGCCGATCGAGTGGATCGGCATCAACTACTACTTCGATCAACTCGTCCGCGGCACCACCGACCGGACGACCGAAGCACTCCCGCAGTACCCGACGGTCGTCGGAACGACGGATGCCGCGACCAGGGAGGTTCACACCGACATGGGATGGCCGATCACACCGGACGGGTTCACGGAGCTGCTCGTCCGGCTCGATCGGGACTACCCCAACCTGCCGCCCGTCTACATCACCGAGAACGGATGTGCGTACGACGACGACGTGATCGACGGCCGCTGCGCCGATGCACGCCGGATCGAGTACCTCGACCTGCACCTCCGCGCCCTTCGCGAAGCAATCGACCAGGGGGTCGACGTCCGTGGATACTTCCAGTGGTCGCTGCTCGACAACTTCGAGTGGGCGCTCGGGTACGACAAGCGGTTCGGCATCGTCCACGTCGATTTCGACACCCTCGAACGAACCTGGAAGGACAGTGCCCGGTGGTACGCCGAGGTCATTCGCGAACGATCGGTCCCCGCCCGCGACGACTGACGTTCAGCTGACGTTCAGCTGACGCCGAGCAGGTCGACCGTGAAGATCAACGTCTCGTTCGGGCCGATCACGCCGCCCGCACCCTGGGCGCCGTAGCCCATCTCCGGCGGGATGTGCAGCGTCCGGCGACCGCCGACCTGCATGCCCGCCACGCCCTGATCCCAACCCTTGATGACCTGGCCGGAGCCGAGGCCGAACTGGAAGGGCTCCATCCGGTCCCAGGACGCATCGAACTGCTGACCGGTCGACCACGACACCCCGACGTAGTGGACGCTGACGGTCTGGCCTGAAGCGGCCTCGTCGCCCTCGCCGACGATGTCGTCGATGATCACCAGTTCGGTGGGCGGGGCGGTGTCGGGCACGGTTACGTCGGGCTTACGCATGGCGGCGAGGGTACCGGTGTTCCTCCGGATCCCGGCGGAGCGCGGCCTCCAGGCCATCCGGATCGGCAACGCTCACCCAGAGTGCCGAGTGGTCACGCATCCCGATCACCCGATGGACCGGCTCGACGAACGCCAGGCAGAGTCCACGCTCGTGATTCGTCCCGAACGTGAGGCCGCTGTCCGCAAAACTCAGTCGCAGCCCGACTGCCGTGTACCAACGATGCGGGCCGGTGACGAGCGTGTGATCGATGTTGTCGATCGTCGTCTCCATTCGGAACCAGCCGTAGGTGGCCAGCACCGACCCATCGGCTCGGATGGTGACGCCGTCGGTGCGAGTGACGCCGAGGACGACGAACAGGGCGGCCCAGCGGCGATCGAAGCGGTACGGGAAGACGTGGTCGGTCATACCGATTCGATGATCGCACGAATCTCTGGCCAAGCCGCCGCGAAGCCGGCGTGGAGAGGACGTCGTTCGACCTCGTCGGGGGTGTCCCACGCCACGGCGTCCGTCTCGAAGTTGATCGATGCGCCGAACTCACCCGGCACCTCCACGACGAACGTCGTGTACGACCAGTCGGTCGCCGGAGCGAACATCGTCTGACCGAGCACGGTGTGCCCCTCGGGGATTCGGCCGATCTCCTCGGATGCCTCTCGCAGCGCACCGTCGAGCGGCGTTTCGCCATCGTCGAGCGCGCCACCGGCGCACGACCACGTCCCACCCTCGTGCGCGAATGCGGAGCGCTTCTGCAGCATCACGCGCGGTCCCTCGGGAAATCGCACCAAGAACACCACGCCGGCGGCGCCGAACGTCCCCCAGCGGACATGGCCGTCAGAGCACTGTAGGAACCCGTCACCGGATCGCCGCACGATCAGAGATCCCACAACCGGCGCGCCGCCGTCACCGTGGCGCCACCGATCTCGCCGTTCGATGCGGGCTCGGGCCGGTACGAGCCGCCGACCAGGGAGCTCAGGGTCGCGCCGACGCTGCGGGTGATCGACTGGAGGTCGTAGCCGCCCTCGAGGACGACGAGCACCCGCCGCGCCTGGACCAGCGACTGGAGTCGGGCCGCCAGATCGGCGTAGTCGCCCGCTGTCAGGTCGAGCCCGGCGAGCGGGTCGTTGCGGTGCGCGTCGAAGCCGGCGGAGATGATCAGCCAGTCGGGCTCGAACCGTTCGACCTTCGGCACGACGACCTCGTCGAATGCTCGGCGGAACGTGTCGCCGGCTGTGCCGGACGGGAACGGGAGGTTGACGGTCGTGCCCTCGCCCGCCCCGGAACCCGTCTCGGCCAGCTGCCCGGTGCCCGGATACAGCGGCGATTCGTGCGTTGAGACGTACAGCACATCCGGTTCGCCGTAGAAGATGTCCTGGGTGCCGTTGCCGTGGTGGACGTCCCAGTCGACGATCGCGACCTTCTCACCACCGGCGACGATCTTGGCGGCACCGACGGCCGCACTGTTGAACAGGCAGAACCCCATCGCCCGGTCACGAACCGCATGGTGGCCGGGTGGCCGCCCGGCTGCGAAGGCGATCTCGCACTCGCCGTCGCGCAGTGCAGCGATGCCGTCGAGCACCGCCCCGGCGCTCCGTCGCGCCGTCCCCCACGAGCCGGGGGTCGCGATGGTGTCGGGGTCGAGATTCCCGCCTCCGGCTGCGCAGAACGCTTCGATCGAGGCGACGTATCCGGCGTCGTGAACCCGGGTCAGGTCGGCGGGGTCGGCCGCATCGGGCACCCGCCATTCGGTCGCGTCGGTGAGCCCCGCCTCGTGCACGCCGGCCAGCGCAGCATCGAGCCGTCCGTGGTGCTCAGGATGCCAGGGCGGCGTGTCGTGGTCGTCCAGCTCGGGGGCGGCGAACACGATCAGCGGCACGGTCACCCCTCCAGCCTACGAACACAGCCTGCATCCGACCCAGCGAGTCATCGAATGCTCGCGATCGCGCACGCAGTGCACGCATGTTGCGACCCCGCGTGCCGTACGGTCGGAACATGGGACGGCTCGACGAACTCGACCTCACGGCGCGACTCCGACGCACGGAGTACGAGGAGCGGTTGCAGGGCGCTCAGCAAAAGCTGCTCGCGCTCCGCCTCGACATCGGCGGCCACCTCGACAACCCGGAGCTCGGTCCGGGTGTGCTCGTCGTACTCGAGGGTTCCGATGCCGGAGGCAAGGGCGGCGCGATCAAACGGATCGTCGAGCCGCTCGACCCTCGGCACTACCGGGTGAGCGCATTCGCGAAACCGTCGTTCGAAGCGAAGCGCAAGCACTTCCTGTGGCGATTCTGGAACGACCTCCCCGGCCTCGGCGGTTTCGCACTGTTCGATCGCAGCTGGTACGGCCGTGTGCTGGTCGAGCGGATCGAGGGGTACGCATCACCGGCGCAGTGGCAGCGCGCGTACGACGAGATCGTCCAGTTCGAGCGCAACCTCGTCCTCGAGGGGCTCCTGATCGCGAAGTTCTGGATCCAGATCAGCCCGGAGGAGCAGCTGAAGCGGTTCGACAAGCGCGCCGATGACCCACTGCGACGCTGGAAGCTCACCGACGAGGACTGGCGCAACCGCGACAAGATCGATCGGTATCACGACGCGGTCGAAGACATGTTCGCTGCGACCGACCACGACCTCGCACCGTGGAACGTGGTCTCGGGCGAGCAGAAGCGCTGGGCTCGCGTGACGGTCCTGGAGACCCTGGTCGAAATGTTGGAGGAGCGGATCAGCGCGTTCGACAACCCGGTCGGCGACATCGATGGCTGGGCGTAGCCCAACGGCGTCAGTTGCCGGTCCAGGCGAGCGCCGTCACCGTCCGGCCGTCCTGCACGAGCCAGGCCTGATCGGCGTCGTGCACGAACTCGACCGGTTCCAGGCCGACCGGGGCGAGGTATTCCAGTTCTGCGGTGCCGCACCGGTCGCGGCCGGCAAGCCACTCTTCGGCGACCACCCAGTGGGCGGCATTGTTGACGTGCTCGAACGGGTCGAGGTCCGAGCGCCGGAACGACCACGGCGTTCCGCGCGACCCGGCGGGGGGCGCCGGCAGGCTCAGTTTCGATGACACCACCCGCTCCGCTGCGGCGGTGCCGTACCGGTCGAAGAACGCCGGGCCCAACCGAGCCGGGCGGCCGGTGTCGACATCAATCTGCACCCATAGGCTCACCGCTTCGATCGCGGCGCCCTCGGCGCCCGAGATCGAGGTGCGCCGCTCGGCCCACGAACGCCCGGCGCCGGTGCAGAACGTCGTGAGCGCAATCCGCTCGTTGAGCACGCCGGGCTGTTCGATCCGGATCATCGTTCGACGAACGACCCACCCCATCGCGTTGGGGAGATCGGCGTCGAGCGCATCGTCGCTGGCGACGTCCTGGAGGTGGCGGGCGATTGCGTCGAGGCGGAGGCGGCCGTGCGCGTCGACGTCGCCGAGGCGAACCGTCCGCTCGGTTCGGAAGGTCCGGCCGCCCGGGTTCGCCGCCAGCAACGCCGTCGCCGGTCGCTCACTCACGCGGGTCTCCGATCTCGGAGCATGATGACCGTGTATTCGCCGTCCGTCCGTACGACCTCGAAGCCGAGCCGTTCGTAGAGCGCCTTGGCCGGGTTGCGGACGTCGACGCTCAAACTGCATCGCGGAACGGTTTCGAACAACGATTCGAGGAGCATGCGGCCAACCCCGTGCCCGCGATGCTCCGACATGACGGCGACGCCGAGTTCAGGCGTGTCCCGGTCGACGAAGCCGTAGCCCGTCACCTGTCGTACCCATGCCGCGCCGACCGCGCGACCGGTCGAATCGACAGCGATGCGTCCGACATCGCCGAGCCGGGTGCCGAAACTGTCGTGATACGGCCGGATGTCGGGCTGGTCGAGGATCGACCGGGGCAGCGCGTCTGCGCCGGGCGGCACGAAGAACGCCTGGTACTGCATGGCCGAGATGAGTGCCTGATCGCTGCTCGTGGCCGGTCTGATCTCGACGCGGTGCGGCGTTGTGGCCCACACGGCAAACAGCGGGTCACCGGATGTGTTCCGTCGTTGGATCGTCACGGGCCCGAACAGGTCGACGGCGGCGAAGTACGACTCCACGATCTGGCATCGTTCGTCGTCGGTCGCGCCGAGCCATGCCCGGATCGCCTTCGTCGGGAAGCACCGGTTCGAGAACGTCAACACGAACGGCCCGCCGGGTCGCAGGACCCGTGCGACCTCGGCGAAGACCTCGACCGGGCGGGTGAGGTAGTCGATCGACACGCAGCATGTGACCGCGTCGAATGCCGCGCCCGGGAACGGGAGCGCCGGATCGACATTGAGGTCCTGGACCAGCGACTCGGAGGCGGCCTCGTTGTGCGCCAGTTCGTTCGCGTTCATGCCCATCACGACGAGGCGATCGGGCGGCGGGTCGAAGTGCGAGATCCACGACGAGCACAGGTCGAGCACATCGCCCTCGAGCTTCAACTCCCGGTACAGGTCGCCGACTGCGGCGACCGCGCCGGCATCGATGTGCGTGACGAGACGGTCGTACCCGTAGAACACGGCGTCGTCAGCTTCGTCGGCACGATCGAAGAAACCGGCGGGAAATTCGGTCACGCGCCGACCGTACCCGTCACAGCAGCCGCGTCAACGCGGTGGCCGTCGCCGCCGCAACCACCACGACGACGAACGGGGCACGGCGCCAGACGAGCACGCCGGCGACGACCATTCCGACCAGGCGGGCGTCGATCCGTATCGACCCCCCGGCCACGAACGTGAGCTGCACGATGACCGCCATCACCACCGCAGCGGGGATCAGCGCAGCCAGGCGTCCGAGTGCCGGTTGGCGTTCGAGCGCGCGCGCTCCTGCGAACATGCCGACCAGACGCTGTGCCCAGACCCCGGCCGCCAGGAGGGCGACGATCGGCCACGTCATGTCGCCCGGCTCTCGATCCGGTCGGGGATCCTGAGCGCGACCACCGCGCCGACCAGGCTCGCGATGATCGGAACACCTGCGGGGGCGATCGGGATCAACACCAGGCACAGCCCACCCCCGACCGCAGCCGCAGTGGCACCGGACCGCTGACGCAGAAGGTTGCCGATGATCGCCAGCAGCGCCGCAGGGAACAGCGCATCGAGGCCGAAGCGCTGCGAGTCGCCGATCACGTTTCCGAGCAATGCACCGACGAGCACCCCGCTGATCCACCCGGCGTGCATCGCCGCCGTCACCCGCCAGAACACACGCGCCACGTCACGAGGAGTCCGCTGCTGGATCGCAACTGCCACGTTGGGGTCGAACGACTGCAGCCCCGCTGCGGCCCGATGCAGCCGGCCGACCTCCAGGCGGGCACCCAGGCTGACCGCCAGCAGACCGAACCGGGATGCGACCACCCAGCCGGCGATGATCGCAGCAACCTGGGTACCGCCGGCATCCCGCACTGCGAGATAGGCGAGTTCGGTCGTCGCCGAGTTGATCAGCAGTGCCGCACCGATCGTCAGCCCGACATCGCCCACACGGTCGAGCACCAGCACGTTGACCGTCACACCGAGCGCGAAGAACGTCAATCCGAGCGCCGCCAGGTCGGCCCGGCTCGGCCCGATCCGCCGCGGTGGTGCGTCATCCATCGAGACAGTGTGGTCGCCGCCCCGGCCGCCGCTCGGACCGGAGAAATCCATTGCGGAGGTGGCGGACTTGTAGCCTGATGGAATGGAGTCCGGCGGCAACCTCGACCTCGATCATCAGCTCTGCATTGCGCTGTACAACGCATCGCGTGCGGTCAACGGATGCTACCGACCGCTGCTCGACGAACTCGGCATCACGTACAGCCAGTACGCCGTGATGCTCGTCATGTGGGAGCGCGGCACGACCACCCTGCGCGACCTCGGAGCAGCGCTGTACCTCGATTCGGGGACGCTCTCGCCACTGCTCAAACGGTTGGAGACGATGGGTCTCGTCAGCCGCCGGCGACACGCCGCTGACGAGCGGATTCTCGACGTCACGATCACGCCGGCCGGCACGGCGCTGCGGTCCAGGGTGGCCGCTGCGCAGCAGCGCGTCGAATCGATGACGCAGTACGACACCAGCGAGATCGCGGCCCTCCGTGACGAGCTCAACGAGCTCGCCCACCGGATGCGGAACGCTTCGCGCAGCCTGACTGTCTGACAGCCTGACAGCCTGCGTCGTCGCGACGTCGCAGATCGACTCCCGCCTGGTTGCCGCCGGGCTCGATCCTGTTGACTGGACTCGATGAGTAACGGATTCAGCACCATCAGCCTCCACGAGCGGCGCGCGATCGTGACCGGGGGCGCCAGCGGCATCGGCCGAGCGACCGCAACCGCACTCTCCGAGCTGGGTGCCGACGTGGTGGTCACCGACATCGACGAAGCGGGTGGTGCAGCGGTCGCCGAGCAGGTCGGCGGCTCGTTCGCGACGCTCGACGTCGGCGACCCGGCGGCATGGGCGCGAGTCGTCGAGGCAGCAGGCCCCTTCGACATCGCCTTCCTCAACGCCGGGATCTCGACCCGTCAGGGCCTGCCGCCCAGCGACGGCCTGCCGATCAGCGACCTCACGGACGAGGCCTACCGCCGGATCATGTCGATCAACGTCGACGGCGTCGTATTCGGGACGCGTGCGGTGATGCCCGGCATGATCGAGCGGGGTTCGGGCGACATCATCGCGACCGCGTCGATGGCCGGCCTGACGCCGATCGGCATGGATCCGGTCTACGGCCTGACCAAACACGCGGTGGTCGGCTTCGTGCGATCGATGGCCGAGTCGATCACGAGCCACCCCGATGCGCCCGACGTGTGCGTCAGCGCGATCTGTCCCGGTTTCACCGACACCAACATCATCAGCGCTGACGCGCGCGCGATGCTCGACGCCTTCGGGATCGAGGTCATGACGGTCGAGCACGTGGCCGCCGTCGTCACCCGTTCGCTGGCCGAACGAGTACCCGGCGCCGAATGGCTGATCTGGCCCGGCGTCGAGCCTGCCGTGTACGAATGGAACCCGCCGTTCGTGCTCCCGGACGAAGCTCCGAGCACACCGTGAGTTCGACCGAGCCTCCGCTCTGGAACCCGTTCGACTCGACGTTCCGGGCCGACCCCTACCCGTTCTACGACCGGCTGCGCACAGAGGCGCCGGCGTATCTCGCCCCGACCGGGCAGACGGTCGTCACCCGCTACGCCGACGTGTTCGCCACGCTGCGCAGCAGCGACGTGAGTCGCGACGTGGAGGCGAACGCGATCGTGGACCCGACCGTCGAGGTCGCGATGCGGCGCCGGAGCCGACGCCGTGGCGGTGCGAAGACCATCTTGAACCTCTACCCACCGGATCACACGTGATCTCCGAGCTGCTCGACATGCCGACCGATCGCGCCGACGAACTATGCGACTGGAGCCAGTCCCTCACCGCTGGGCTCGAACCGGCCGCCACCATGGCCGAACTTGACGAGGCCGAGGCGGCGGTGATGCAGCTCGTCCCCTATC
>JBDSBE010000021.1:0-18506 GCA_039921745.1 Ilumatobacteraceae bacterium
CTGGGCGACGGGCCTGATCTCCAGTTGGGAACACTGGATCGACATGCCCCAGCGCGTCGGCGCCACGCTCGCCCCACTGATCGGCGCGCGACCTGGGGAGGTGGTGGTCCACGACAGTACGACCGTCAACCTGTACCAGCTCGTCCGAGCGGCGCTGCGGCTGCGGGCCGACCGTTCGGTGATCGCGATCGATGCCGGTGACTTCCCGACCGACCGGTACGTCGTCGATGCAATCGCGTCGGCGGACGGCTCGACGGTCCGGCGCGGCTTCGACGACCTCTCCGGAGTCGCCGTCGTCGTTCGCTCGATGATCGACTACCGATCGGCGGAGGTGGTCGACCTGGCTGCCGAGACCGCCCGGGCGCACGCCGCCGGAGCACTCGTCGTGTGGGACCTCTCCCACGCAGCCGGCCTGCACCCGGTCGGACTGCACGCGGCCGGAGCCCAACTCGCGGTGGGATGCACCTACAAGTTCCTCAACGGCGGCCCGGGTGCCCCCGCGTTCACGTACGTGGCCGACGACCTGATCGACCAACTCGATGAGCCGTTCCATGGATGGTTCGCCCAACACGATCAGTTCGAGATGGGTGACCGGTTCTCTCCGCGCGCCGACATCGGACGGATGTTGGCAGGCACACCAGGCATTCTCGGCCTCGTCGCTGCACACGCAGGGATCGAGATCACGTCCGAGGCCGGGATCGACGCGATTCGTGCGAAGTCCATCGAACTCGGCCGATTTGCGCTGGCATGTTGCGACGAACTGGGGCTCACATCGGCAACACCACGGGCCGACGAGCGTCGGGGCGGACACGTCTGCGTCAACCATCCCGATGCGAAACGGCTGACCGTCGAACTCGCTGCCCGGCACCATGTGCTCGCCGACTTCCGTGAACCCGACGTGATCCGACTCGGCCTGTCGCCCCTCACGACCCGCTTCAGCGACATCGCCAGAGCGGCGACCGCGATCGCTGCAATGACGTGACGCACGCGAATCGGGGGCCGCTCGACGAGCGGCCCCCGATTCAGATGTCGTATCAGCGACCGTCAGGTCGACAGGGTGACCGTCAGCCGGCGTTGCGGCGGGCGGCGACCATTGAGCCTGCACCGATCAGGAGGAACAGCGCTGCGATTGCGGCAATCGCGTTCGTCGTGTCGGTTGCGCCTGTCTGAGGCAAGGTCACGGCCACCGGGTTGATCGCCGGCGGTGCAACCGTGGTCGGAGCGACCGTGGTCGGAGCGGTCGTGGTCGGCGCAACCGTCGTGGTCGTTGTGGTTGCGACCGCGGCCACGTCGTCGGTTGCGGTGTTGTTCGCAGGCGTCGGGTCGAACGTGCCGGCCTTGACGATGGCAGTGTTCGTGAACGTGCCGGCGACGACGTCGTTCTTGACGGCCACGGTGATCGTCACCGATGCGACCGAACGGAATGCCAAGGTCGCGGTGGTGCAGCGGATGTCGTTGGCCATGAACGTGCAGGTCAGCGCTGCAGAATCAACCGCGGTGACCGTGAACGCATTCGGCACGCTGTCGGTCACCACGACGCCAATCGCGTCATCGGGGCCGTTGTTCGTCACCCGGAGGTTGTACGTGAACGAGCTCCCGGCAGCAACGGAATCCGAGCTCGACGTCTTGGCGATCTGGAGATCCGCCTCGTTCGGCCCGGTGATGCAATCGGACGGGTCCGAGTTCGGTTGCTGCGACGGGTACGTGCACACGTTGATCAGTTCGGTCGTGACCGGATTGCCGAAATCGCGCAGTCGAGCGGTCAACGAGACGACCGTGTCGTCGGTGACGCAACTGGGGGACTCGGTGCAGGTGTTGCCATCGGCGTGCACCGCTTGATTGCGGAACGGGTCTGAGTTCGGCACCACCGAGGAGGTGCCGCTGGACGCGATCGCTTCGACCTCTGGCCCGGCACAGCGGTCCTCGCGCTGATCGGCGCTGCAGTCGTACCCGATCGTCACGGTCGTGCCGTCAGTCGTGTTGATCGACTCACAGAGGGCGTAGTTCGCCAGACCGTCGCCGTCGGAGTCGAACAGCGCGCACGCGTCGAGTGTGTTGTTGCCGGGGACTGTGGTGTCGTCGAGATTGAACGTGACCGCAATCGTCCGGCCGTTGTCGCCATCGACGAACTCGGCGCCGACCGTGGCCTGGTTGAGGTCTTTCTGACCAGGCTCGTCATCCGGCCCATTGGTGTCGACAGTGGTACCGACGGGCAACGCTGCGCTCGCGGGCGTCGAAGCACCGATCACCCCGATCCCGGCGACGAGTATTGTTGCGGCGGCTGTGCGAACAGCGCGACTGAGTGTGGTCATGGTTCTCCTCGGTGGCAGTCGTGATGGACGGGGCGAGCGTGCTCACGCAGCACCCGCTCGGCGATACCCATCGACCCGCTCCACGATGCACCGCCCGGCGATGAACACCCGGTCGAGCGACAATCCCGATCCCGCACACGTTCATTCGCGCCAGCACCCGACCCGCCGCGTACGTCACGGTCGCCGGGCCGGCGGAAGGCGAAGGCTCTGGAGCGTTCGCACCGCGGCGGTGGTCGCAACCGTGATCGTGACCGTGCCAGACGCTCCCACCGCCAGCGAACCGACGGTGCAGGTGACGTTGTTCCCGGGCGAGCTGCAGGCGAAGTCGCTCGACGACACGCCAGTCGCCGTCACGCGGACGGAACGGCGTCGACTCGTCGTCGTCGGTCACCGTGTCACAGGCGGTCGACCCGCCGTTCGTCGGTTCTCTCCCGTCGACATGCCCGGTCGCCACCGCGACGGTGGCGATCGCAGAGCCGGTGGCATCGTTCGCCACCCGAACAATGATGGTGATGGTCGGGGCGGTCGCGTCAAGGCTCGGGCCGTGCGTCCACGTGCACAGCCATCATCTGAGAATTCATTCGCCGTCATGTCCGCTCCTTGCCGCACCTGTCGACCACCAAATGGGTTTTGATCTAACGGAGAATCTTCACCTTTGGCACGCAACTGAGCGCTGTGGAGGTTCAGACCCCGGGCCGGTCGCGCAGATGGGGTGCTCCCGCCCGGAACACCCCATCTGCAACCCGTTCGGGACCGACATGCGGTCCGAGCGGCGATCAGTCGGCGACCGCTCCTCGGCGTCGACGGGTTGCCAGCACGATCGTTCCGCCGAGCATCACCAGCAGAACGGCTGACTGTGTCACCGACTTCGTCACATCGGATCCCGTGCGGGGGAGGGTGACATCCGGCGGTGCCTGAGCGACGATGACCACCGTGGCGGTCGAGGTGTTGTTTGTCAGGTTCGGGTCGGGGGTCGTGGCTGCGACGGTTGCGACGTTAAGTACGTCGCCGCCACCGGCCGATGCCAGCGTCGTCACCGAGATCGTGATCGAACCCGATGCCCCGACGGCCAACGAGTCAACCATGCACGTCACGTTGTTTCCGTTGTTGCCGCAGGTGAAGTCCGACGAGGACACTCCCGTCACCGACAACTGGTTCGGCACGAAGTCCGAGATCACGACCGACCTGGCCGTACCCGGGCCGTTGTTGGTGACAGCGAGGATCCAGTTGAACCCACCGCCGGCACCGACCCGATCAACGCTCGCAGTCTTCACGATCGCGAGATCGGCTTGGGCAACCAGCGGCGTTGTTTCGTCGTCGTCGTCGGTGACCGGCTTATTCGTGTCGACCACACCATTGACCACGGCGACGTTGCTGATCGATGTACCGGCGGCGCCGGCCGCCACTTTCACGGTCACCGTAATGCCGGGGGCAGACGTAGCGGGTGCCAACGACGGCAGATAGGTGCAGCTGATCGGGTCGGCATTGTTACACGCCCAGCCAGCTCCGCCAGTGACCGACACCAGCTCGATCGCCGACGGCAAGTCGTCGGAAACCACCATGCCCGGAAGGATGGTCGAGACTCCGGTGTTCGTCACCACGAGGCTGTACGAGTAGGTGTTACCCGCCTGCACCGTGGCGCCGTTGGCGACATCATCCGTCTTGATAATTTGCACCCCGCCGGTGCGCAGGACAGGGGTCGGCTCACAGTCGACGTTGTTGTCGTTGGTTGCGGGGCACGGCGGGTTCGTCGTGGTGTCGTCCTGGGTCGTGACCGATGCCTTGTTGACGTACGTACCCGAAGCGGCGTTCGCCAGCGCCCTGACACTCACCGTGATGACGATGGGATCACCGCCGGCGGGTAGGAGGGCTTCATCGATGTCGCACGTCAACACTTGGCCGGCCTGCGAACAGTTCGCCGGGAACGATACCCAAACCAGACCGACCGGGAGGTCGTCAGTGACCGTTACTGGTTCACCGGCGTCGATGTCGCGGGTACCGATGTTCTGCACCGAGATGGTGTAGTCGAACGGGGCCCCACCGGCGACGGCGGTCACACCACCATCGTCCTTGGTGAGCTGGAGGTCGACGGGTTCGTCGTCGTTCACGAACGTGCACGTCACATCGTCACCCAGACCCAGTGTGATGGACGTGACCTGACCGGTCGAGTTGGTACACGTCAATGACACTCGCGTGTAGCCGCTGGGGCCGGTCTCCGACAATGGATAGGTCCCCGCTTGCGGATCCGAACCGTCATAGCCGGCCGCCGTCAACGTGAAGTCCGCGGCCACTGCGGTGCCACCGTTGTTGTTGACGACATTCTTGACCAGCGTCAGCGACGGTGCGTCGTCGTCGTTTACGAACGTGCACGTCACGGTCTCGCCCAGACCGATGGTCACCGAGGTCACCTGGCCCGTCGAATTGGAACACGTCAACGACGTCTGCGTGTACCCCCTGGGGCCGGACTCGGACAGATCGTACGAACCGGCATCAGGCGACGCCGCGTCATAACCACCGGCCACGAGGGTGAAGTCACCAGGCTGCGCCGTACCACCATTGTCGTTGGTCACGATCTTGAGCAACGTCAGAGACGGTGCGTTGTCGTCGTTCACGAACGTGCATGTCACATCGTCACCCAGACCGAGGGTCACCGAGGTCACCTGACCGGTCGAGTTGGAACACGTCAACGACACCCGCGTGTAACCGCTGGGGCCGGACTCCGACAGAACGTAGGTGCCAGTCTGCGGGTTGCCGGCGTCATACCCTTCAGCCGACAACGTGAAGTCCGCAGCCACCGCAGAGCCACCGTTGTTGTTGACGACATTCTTGATCAGCGTCAGCGACGGCGCATCGTCGTCGTTCACGAACGTGCATGTCACGTTCTCGCCCAGACCGAGCCTCACCGAGGTCACCTGGCCCGTCGAGTTGGAACACATGAGCGACGTCTGCGTGTAACCCAACGGCCCGGACTCGGACAGATCGTACGAACCGGCATCAGGCGACACCGGGTCATAGCCAGCCGCGCTCAACGTGAAGTCACCGGCGAGCGCGGTGCCACCGTTGTTGTTGACGACATTTTTCACCAGAGTCAAGCCCGGGCGGTTGTCGTCGTTCACGAACGTGCACACAACGGTTTCGCCGAGGCCGAGTGACACCGAGGTCACCTGGCCCGTCGAGTTGCTACACGTCAACGACGTCTGCGTATAGCCGGAAGGGCCAGACTCGGACAGACCGTACGAACCGGCATCAGGCGACGCCGCGTCATAACCACCGGCCACGAGGGTGAAGTCACCAGGCTGCGCCGTACCACCATTGTCATTGACGACTTCCTTCCTCAACGTGAGTGAGGGGGCGACGTCGTCGTTCACGAACGTGCACGTCACTTGCTCGCCGATCGCAACCGTGATTGAGGTCACCTGAGCGTTGCCGGTCTTGTCGCATGTCACGGAGGTGAGCCGGTAGCCAGTCGGCCCTGCCGATTCGGAGAGGTTGTAGGTGCCCGCCTCGAACGAGTTGTCCGACGTGGCGCCTCCTGCTCCAGAGATCGGGGTCGGGCCGTTCGCGGTCAGTGTCCACTCAGTCGACGCAGCGCGACCGCCGTTGTCGTTCATGACCTCCTTGATCAGCGTCAGGGACGTGACGCGCTTGACGTTGTCAAAGGTGCACACCGTTGTGAGACCGGAGCGGATCTCGAAGTCGTCGACGCCGGTTACAGTCGGAGAACCGGTCGGAGAGGGAGCCGATGTCTGAATGACGCACGAAGCAGAGTCGAGCCGCCATTCCGCTGGGATGACCTCGGCGAGATCGAGCGTCGTCGTTGGCGCGTACGAGATCGTCGAGACGGTGCCTGCACCGATCGTCGAGAACTGAGTCCGACCGTTCGAGGCGGCCGATGACGCGTTGAAGACGAACTGTTGGCTGGTCTCCTGGTCAGTCGTCTTGACGATGGTTAAAAAGCCGTTGTTCGCGGCAAAGACGCAGTCGGAAGGATCCGAGTTCGGCTGTATGGAAGGGTACGAGCAGACGTTGATCAAGGAGGCGGAACCACCGAAGTCCTGCAGCACGGCGATGTTCGCCGTCACGACGTAGTCGTCGGTGTAGCACGCCACTCTGGTGCTGCAAGTATTGCCGGACGTGTGCGAACCCACGCCTCGGAATGGATCGGAACCGGGCACGATCGCGGCCGTGCTCGTTGATGCGAAACCGGTCACCACTTCTGGACCTGCGCACCGATCGGCGCGACTATCGGCCGTGCAACGGTATTGGGACACGACTTGGCTTCCGTCCGACGAAATCGTCTGGCACTGGGCGAAGTTGGCGAATCCGTCGCCATCGGTGTCGAACAATGCGCAACCATCGAGTGTGTTGGCTCCGCTGGTCGATGTGTCGTCGAAGTTGAACGTCACGAGAATATTCGTGGCGCCGAGGGCCCCGTAATCGACGCTCAGTGAGTTGAGGTCCTTCTGACCTGGTTGATCGTCAGGACCACCATCGTCGACCGCCACGACCGGGTCGGCGGCGCTCGCCAGTTGGCCGGAGCTGAATGTGGTGAGACCCACAGCGAGCGCCAGCGCTGCTGCCAACACGAGCCGAAGCCACGTGATGACCGTTCCGTCCGTCTTCATGATCCGCTCCTCGTTGTCCGCCGTGTTCCGGGCTGCGAATCACCGATCCGACGGTTCACACCCGTGCTCGACGGCCAGACGACCGCACGAGAGTTATAGCTTCACCTCTTGTGTGGAGAGAGTCAAAACAATTGGTCACTTCACGCCACAAGTATCCACGTTCCACCACTATTCGTGGCAGCCTCGTCACAAAAGGGTCAACCAATGTCAAGGAACTTGACGGGGCAACGCCGCTTTCGTTGCGTTACAGCAGACGGATTCGCCGAACTCTCTGTTCATGAGTCAGGCTGCTCGATACGCACCGTGAAACCCTGGTTGGGCCGAATCCTTGGCCTCGATTCGGCCCTCCGCATGAAGCTTGACGAGGTGGGCCCAGACGCTGCGACCAGCCGGCTTGTGGAGTTCCTCGCGCACGCCTGCGTAGAGCAGCGCGACGATCTCCGGAATACTCGAGTGGCCGGCACGGACGGCGTCGAGCACCTGGCGTTCACGTTCGAGCCGATGCTCGACGAGGGCTGCCACATAGGTGGGCCCGTCCTCACGCGGCGGCCCATGGGTCGGCCACAGCGTCGCGTCGGCACGGGCCGCCACCGTGCGGAGCGACGACACGTAGTCGGCCATGTCACCGTCGGGAGGAGACACGACCGTCGTGCTCCATCCCATCACGTGATCGCCGGTGAAGAGCGCATGTTCCTCGGCAAGCGCCCAGCAGGTGTGGTTCGACGTGTGTCCGGGCGTGTGCACCGCAGTCATCGTCAAGCCGGCGCCCGCCACCACGACGTCGCCGTCGCCCGCCAACTGGTCGGGGACGAAGTCGTAGTCGGTCGACTCCTCGATCTCGACGCCGTCCTCGGGCGGTGCGATCGCATCGGTCGGCCTCGGATGCGGCCCGTACGCGATCGTCGGCGCACCGGTTTCCGATTGCAGCCAGGCCGCCAGCGGCGAGTGATCGGCGTGGCAGTGCGTGACCAGGATCGCTCGCACTCGTTCGCCGTCCAGCGCGCCCGCGAGCGCGTCGCGATGCGAGTCGAGCTGCGGGCCGGGGTCGATCACCACGACGTCGCCATGCCCGACGATGTACGTGCCGGTTCCGCGATACGTGAACTTCGACGGGTTCTCCGCGATCACCCGCCTGATCAGCGGGCTGACCGGCTCGACACGCCCGTACTCGACATCGTCGAGCGTGCGGAACTGCGGAGGCGCCATCAGCGACCTCAGCCGCCGATCAGCGATCGAACCCGACCGACGGCTTTGCCGTGCCCGCGGATCGGCTCGCCCATCTCGCCAGGTTCGACGTCCACACCGACGGCTGCGAGCGCGGAGGCGAGCACGATGCCGGCTGCCCTCCCGTCGCCATCGGCGATCTTGACGGCCGCTGCTCGCCCGTCAGGAAGTGCTGCCGCGAACACGCCCTCGGCACCGTCCTTGGCCATCAGTCCGGGCACGGCGCGCATGATCCGAGTCGCATCGCGAAGGTTGCCGGCGACGAGGTCGGGGTGGCGGGTCATCGCCGTCCAGACCATCGACCGTTCCAGGGCGAGCGTCCGAAACGCCGAGGCGAGCCCACTGAGTGGCATGGCATGCGTCGGCGCGCCGCAGCCGTCGACGCCGATGTGCGTCACCGATCCGGCGAGTTCGACGATCCGAGTCGTGATCATCTGCTGGAGCGGGTGATCGGCGTCGAGGTAGTCATCGATCGGCCAGCCGTTGACCACGCAGGTGGCCACCATCGCGGCATGCTTGCCGGAACAGTTCATGAGGATCGGTTCGGCCGACCCGCCGGCGGCGACGATCTCGTCCGCCGCGTGTCGGTTGAGCGGTAGCGACGGCGTGTTCCCGAGCGACTCGGACGTGTGACCTGCCGCCGCCAGGGTCGATCGCACGACTGCGATGTGGCGATGCGTGCCGTCGTGGCTCGCACACGCGAGCGCCAGCTGCTCGAACGTCGGCTGCCACCCCGCACCCACCATCGCGTCCGCCTGCATCGGCTTGTTCGACGAGCGTGGATAGATGGGCGTGTCGACGTTCCCGACGGACAGCGCGACCGAACCGTCCGAGTCGAGCGCGACGACGATGCCGTGATGGACGCTCTCGTCCATGCCGGACCGATCGACCACGGCCACTGGTTCGACGTCAAACATCACGATCACCTTCCTGTTGCGAGCCGGCGGAGCCGGCGATCTCGAGCAGCGAGTTCTCGATCACCTCGTGGCGCTCACCCCAGTCGCCGATGATCGCCTGCATCATCGCAGCGGCAGGAAGCGCGAGCAGCGCGCCGGCAACCCCGAGGAGCGAGAACCCGGCCAACGCTGCGCCGAACGCCACCGCCGGGTGAAGTTCCATCGTGCGGGCCGTGATCCGCGGCGCGAAGAAGTAGTTCTCCACCTGCTGATACAGCACGATGAACACGAGCACGATCACCGCCTTGCCGGGCGAGTCGAGGAACGTCAACAGGATCGGGAGGAGGCCGGCGATGTATGTGCCCACCACGGGGAGGAACTGGCTCACCATGCCGACCCACAGCGCCAACGGGATCGGCGCCTGGATGCCGGCCGACTGGAACACGATCCAGTGGAAGAACGCCGACAGCAACGCGAGCAGCGCGCGCGAGTACAGGTAGCCGCCCGTCTTCGTGATCGCCAGCTCCCACGCGCCGAGCACCTGGCGTTGTCGATCGGGCCGGAGCCGTGAACAGATCGCCCTGCGCAGACGCGGGCCGTCCGCAACGAGGTAGTACGTGAACAGCATGATCGACAGTGCGGCGAGCATGCCGCTCAGCGCCTGCAGCGAGAGTTGCACGACATTGTCCTGCTGGCTGTCGATGAACCGTTGAACCGCTCCGTCGTCGCGATTGAACTCGTCGACGACCTGCTGCGGGTCGAACTCGGTGCCGAACGTGTCGTTCACCGTGTCGACGGTGTCGCGGATGTACGTCTCGGAGTTCTGGAGGAGATCGGCGACCTGCGTCCCGACGAGCGTGCCGATCGCACCGACGAACACGGCGGCGAGGAACAGCACCCCGAACAGGATCACCGCCGTCGCGCTCCCGCGGCGCCAGCCCCGGCGACGATGCAGTCGGTTCACACCGGGCTCGATGGCGAGCGACAGGAACAGCGAGATCAGCAGGAGCAGGCCCAACCCGGCGAGTCGATCCCACACCCGTCCGAGCACCGCGACGGTGACGTACCCGGCCCAGAACAGCACGATCGCACGGACGACCCATCCGGGTATCCGCTGCGGGCTGTGCGTGCGATCCAGGTCGATCGCACCGCGCGCGTTGACCGAACGCAACCTCTCGGACACGTCCTCGTCGTCGTCCGACGGCTCGAGGATGAACGGCGGATCGGACGGCACGACATGCGAGCGTAGTTGTCCCGTGTCACGATGCTGTGATGGCTCCCGGTGCGAACATCCGTGACGAGGTGAGGGTCTGGCTCGCCGACCAGGTTCGCGGACGCGTCGTCGGCCCGGATGCGTTCGAGCGCCACGCGGAGATCCACCTCGCCGGGGCCGACCGATGGTTCGACGACGGATCGGTCATCCAGCGTGTCCACGCCGACAGTTCGATGTTCGTCGGTGGCTTGCGAGCACTCCTGCTGCAGACGCTGCATCCACTCGCGATGGCCGGCGTCGCCGATCACAGCGATTACGAGCACGACCCGTGGGGGCGACTGCAGCGCACCGCCCTGTTCCTCGCCGCCACCACCTTCGGGCCCGTCGACGTTGCCGAGGAGGCCGTCGCTCGCGTGCGGGCGGTCCACGCCCACGTCGTCGGACACACGGCCGACGGGAGAACGTACGAGGCCAACGACCCGCACCTGCTGCGGTGGGTCCATGTCGCCGAGGTCGACAGCTTCCTGGCCGCCTACCGCGCGTACGGCGCGGCCGCGCTGTCGGACGATGACGCCGATATGTACGTCGCCCAGATGGCGGTGATCGCGCGTGCGCTCGGAGTGCCGGCGCCGCCCGAGTCCGTCACCGGGCTCCGCGACCAGCTCCATTCGTATCGTCGCGAACTCACCGGCTCACCGCAGGCCCGTCAGGCGGCGCGCTACCTGCTGTGGAGGGCGCCGCTCCCGGTCGCCGCTCGAGCCCCCTACGGGCTGCTGGCTGCAAGCGCCGTGGCGCTCCTCCCACGCTCGGCTCGCCGCCCGCTCGGCCTCCCCTGGTTCCCGGTGACCGAGGCCATCGCCGTTCGCCCCGCCGGCGACGCGATCACGAGAGGCCTGCGCTGGGCACTCGCCTGACGAATTGTGCCAGGCACAATTCGTCACGCGTCACGCCGATGGGTGTGTCTTTCGCTCAATCGGTGACCGGGACGGCGGCGACGGCTCCTCGGAGGGCGTCGGCGAGATCGCCGATGCGCGTGACCTCGATTCGTTCGAGTCCGAGCCAGCCGGCCATCAGTGCGAGTTCCGCAGCGACCGGTTCGGCGACGGCCAGGGCGTCGATGCCTGGCTCGACCCAGGCGCTCTGAACGAGCAGGGTGCGAGCGGGCCGGTCGGCCTTCAGATCGAGGCGGCCGACCAGGGCGTCGCCGAGCAGGATCGGGAGCACGTAGTACCCGAACCGTCGCTGTGCCTTCGGGGTGTAGATCTCGATCCGGTAGTGGAAGTCGAAGATCCGCTCCGCGCGGTCGCGGAACCAGACCACCGGGTCGAATGGGCTGAGCAGGGCACGGGCTTCGATCCGGCGCGGGATCGTCGCATCGGGGTGAATGTAGGCCGGTTGTGTCCACCCCTCGACCTCGATCGGCAGCAGCCGGCCCTCCTCGACCAACTCCGCGAACAGCTTCCTCGTGTGCGCCAGGCGGTGATAGTCGGCGAGGTCGGCCGCGGTACCGACCCCGTGGTAGCTCGCGGCGAGCACCAGCAGTTCCTTCTTCGCATCATGTTCGCCGAGCGCCGGCGCCGCGAGGATGTCCGCGGGAATGATCCGCTCGGCCAAGTGGTACAGCCGAGCGAAGTCGTTCGGCCGTCGTGTCGCCGCGACCTCACCGGTGCGGAAGAGGTGCTCCAGCGCCCGCTTTCCGTCATCCCAGTCCCACCAGGCGCTCTTCGGACCGACACGCAGCTCGAGATCGCTCGCCACGACCGGGCCGTCCTGCAGCCGGGCGAGCACGTCGGCGATCAACTCGGGGCGCTCGCCTGCGAAGCGCCTGAGCCCTTTCCAACGTGGATGGTCCTCCATCGCCCAGCGATACAGCGGATGCTGGGCGACGGGCACGTGACACGCCTCGTGGACCCAGTACTCGAAGAGATCTCCGTGCGCGGTTGCGTCGGCGATGAGGGTGCGGGGATGCGGGCCGAGGCGTGCGAACAGCGGGAGTTCCTGGCTGCGCACGAGGACGTTGACGGAGTCGATCTGGATCAGGCCGATCCGGTCCAGGACCCTCCTCAGATGACGGCGATCGACTCGCCCGGTGGGCCGACGGTCGTTGAAACCCTGCGCACCGAGCGCAACCCGCCGCGCCTCCCCCGCCGTCAACCGCTCCCGCCGCACCATCAAATCAGCCTGCCACGCGTCACGGATGGTGTCCGACACTATCCGTGACGCATTGGCGCGACAGGTCCGGTCAGGAATCAGTCGTCGTGTTGGGTCACGGTGACCGAGTTGATCACGACGTCCTGTTTCGGCCGGTCACCACCGCCGGTCGGCACGTTCTGCATCGCCTCGAGCACGTCGAGGCCCTTGACGATCTTGCCGAACAGGGCGTACTGGGGTGGCAGGGCTGCACCGTTCGGGCCGGAGATCAGAAAGAACTGGCTGCCGTTCGTGTTCGGGCCGGCGTTCGCCATGGCAACCGAACCGATTTCGTACTGCCCGGCCTTCGGGAGTTCGTCGTCGAAGCGGTAGCCGGGACCGCCACGGCCGGTTCCGGTCGGGTCGCCACCCTGGCAGACGAAGCCGTTGATGATCCGGTGGAAGACGATCCCGTCGAAGTAGTGGTGGAGGGCGAGGAACACGAAGCTGTTCACCGTGTTCGGGGACTTGTTCGGGTCGAGGGCGATCACCATGTCGCCCATCGACGTACTCATCGTGGCGGTGTAGCGCTTGGCGAGGTCGATGCCCATTTCGGGCGGCTCGGAGAACTGCTGCTGCTTGGGGGCAGATCCGTCGAAGGGCGGGAAAGGAGTAGCCATGGCGAGCACCCTACCGACCACGTCCGGCGGGTTCGACCTGCGAAGACGCGGTGACGATCGACTGCCGCAGTAGCGATGGTGCGGCGGAACTGGGATCACGGCAGGGATCGATCGATTCGTCAAGATTTCGGCTGACGACCGGGCGCACTGCGTCGACCGATGCCAGTCGACAGTCCGTTCGCGCGGCACGACGTCGTCAGCCAGAGATCTCCGACACCACCACTGTCCCGTCACACCGTTCGGTCAGACTGCTGATCATGGCCAAGGTGAAGATCGAGCATGTGTGCACCGACTGCGGGGCGTCGCATCCGAAGTGGGCGGGGCAGTGCTCATCGTGCGGGCAGTGGAACACGCTCGTCGAGGAAGCGATCGTGCCCGGGGGCGCAGCGTCGATCGGGCCGCCGACGTCAACCGCGATGCTGATCAGGGAGATCGATCCGCTCACGAGCGCACCTCGGCCCACCAAGATCGGGGAGCTCGACCGGGTTCTCGGCGGGGGCATCGTGCCCGGCTCGGTCACCCTGCTCGGAGGCGAGCCTGGCATCGGCAAGAGCACGATTCTGCTGCAACTCCTCGCCGAATGGCCGGGCACTGCGCTGTACGTCACCGCCGAGGAATCGGCACAACAGGTGCGGCTCCGGGCCGAGCGGCTGGATGCCGTGCGCGACGGTCTCTGGCTGCTCGCCGAGACCGCCCTCCCCCACGTGCTCACCTCCATCGACGAGGTGAAACCCGACCTCGTCGTGATCGACTCGATCCAGACCGTTCACGATCCGGAGATCGGCTCGCCACCGGGATCCGTCACACAAGTCCGCGGTTGCGCGCAACAGCTGGTGAACCTCGCCAAACTCCGCGATCTCCCGATCGTCCTCGTCGGCCACGTCACCAAAGAGGGCTCACTCGCCGGCCCGCGCGTGCTCGAGCACATCGTCGACACCGTGCTGTCGTTCGAGGGCGAACGCCATCACGCACTCCGTCTGCTGCGTGCCGTCAAGCACCGCTTCGGGCCGACCAGCGAGCTCGGCTTGTTCGAGATGGCCGGCGCAGGGATGGTCGGCGTGCCCGACCCGAGCCACCTGTTCCTCGGCGACCGTCGCACCGGCGTGGCCGGTTCGGCCGTCGCGCCCACGATGGAGGGCCAACGGCCACTCGTTGTCGAGGTCCAGGCGCTCACCACCGCCGCCCCGCCCAACGTGCCCGGCCGCCGGACGGCGATCGGCATCGACCACAATCGTTTGGCGCTGCTGCTCGCCGTGCTCCAGCAGCGCGCCGGGGTCGCCGTGCAGCAGCAGGACGTCTACGCGTCGACGGTGGGCGGCGTGAAGCTCGTCGAACCGGGTCTCGATCTCGCGATCTGCCTGGCGATCGCCAGCGCGATCACGAACCGGCCCCTCCCGCCCGACCTCGTCGCGTTCGGCGAAGTGGGCCTGGCCGGGGAAATCCGTCAGGTCGCCCACACGCCACGACGTCTCGCCGAGGCCGCACGGCTCGGGTTCCGGCGGGTCATCGCGCCGAACAACGCGCCAGACCCGGACGGTCATGCGTTGCGGATCATCCGGGTCGGCACACTCCCCGAGGCGTTAGCGGCCGCCGGCGTCACCACTCGCAGCTGACCCCAGCCTTCGCCGTCGCACGGCCGAAACGAAGCCACCCTTCACGTGGAGGTACCGTGTATGACCATGATGGTGCAGACCAGCACCGACGAAGCGCCCGAGCTACTCGACCTGATCGAGCACCGACGCGCGAACGGCCTCGACACCTACGACGAGTGGTGGGACGGGGTATACCGAATCGTGACCGGCCCATCCCCTGAACACGGCACGCTCATCCTCGATTTGGGAATGCTCCTCATGCGACGAGCCCGTGACCGAGGAATGCTTGCCGCAGCGCCCGTCAACGTCGGAGTCGACAAGTACGACGCGAAGGTGCCCGACATCGGGATTTTTCTCCCCGACACCGACCGCCACTCGCCGGCGTTCCTCGTGACCGCTGCGATGGTGGTCGAGATCCTGTCGCCGAGCGAGAGGGCCGGCGAGAAGCTGCCGTTCTACGCCCGTGTCGGGGTCCGCGAATACCTGGAGGTCCACTTGGCAGCCGGCACGTGTCGCCTTCTCGAGAACCGGGACGGGTCGTGGGAGCCGGTCGAGCACAGCTCGGTGATCGATCTCCGTGTGACCGAGATCGCCGAGCTGCTCTGACGAGCTATCGCTGCGAGTGACCCGACCGGCCAGCACAGTCCCGAGCGCAGACGCCGTCGTGCCGGCGGCTCGGGATCGGCTCGGCCCGCACATGCGTTCACGGCCGTCGTGCGAGCAGTGGTTCCGGCGACGGGGCCATGTCGCGATTTCGCGCACGAACGGGGCCAGAATCGCGACACAGTCGGTCTCTGATGGTCCCCTTTGATCCTGCACGCAGTTGTTCGGGCTGCGTCGCGATTTTCGGGCTCCATGCGAACAAAGTTGTGACGCCGTTGTCAGGAGCGTGGTCTCCGGACCTGCGTGTTCGTCGCCGTTGACGAAGTCTTCCGGGACGGTTCATGGTCGTTCCACTAAGATCACTGCATGTCGAGCCGGCACGGGGGTGCGAACGAAGCGATGCGAGATGCGCTCGCTCGGGTCGGCCCCGGGACGCCGCTGCGCGACGGCATCGAGCGCGTCGTCCGGTCGCACGCCGGAGCCCTGATCGTGCTGTCCGACGACCCAGAGGTGCTGTCGATCTGCTCCGGCGGCTTCCTCGTCGACGCTCCGTTCAGCCCCCAGCGGCTATCCGAACTGGCGAAGATGGACGGTGCCATCATCATCTCGAACGACGGCGGCCGAATCGCCCGCGCGAACGTCCATCTCGTTCCCGATCCGACCGTCCCCACCAGCGAAACAGGTACCCGCCACCGCACCGCCGAGCGCGTCGCGCGCTCACTCGATGTACCGGTCGTGTCGGCGTCCGAGGAGATGGGCGTCATCAACGTCTACGCCGGAGGCCTCCGGCGTCAGTTGCAGGAAGTCGGACGTCTGCTCGATCGCGCGAACCAGGCACTGCAGACGCTCGAGCGGTACAAGACGCGCCTCGACGATGCGATCGACAGCCTCACCGCGCTCGAAGTCGAAGACGTCGTGACCGTGCGTGATGTCGTGGCCGTGCTCCAGCGCGGCGAGATGGTCCACCGGATCGCCGACGAGATCGAGACGATGATCATCGAACTCGGCGTCGACGCCCGCCTGCTGCGCCTCCAGCTCGACGAGATCTATACCGACATCGACGATGAGGTCGACCTCGTCGTCGCCGACTACCTGCCGCCCCATCGCAGCGCCGAGGACACGCTCGCCGAGATGGCCCGACTCAAAGATGATGACGTGCTCGATGCCCGCATGGCGCTCAGCACCCTGCATCTCGGAGAGTTGGGGCTCGACGACGAGATCGCGCCGCGTGGGCTTCGGCTGCTCCGACGGGTCGGCAAGTTGACTCCCGACGTCGCGGCGTCGATCGTCGAACGGTTCGGTGGTCTCGCACGGCTGCAGCGCGTCACGATCGAGGATCTCGTCGAGGTCGAGGGCGTCGACAGCGTGATTGCAGCGTCGGTGAAAGACACGCTGCAACGCGTCACCGAAGAAACGATCCTCGGTCAGTACAACTGACCCGGCCACCCACAGGAGCCTCCATGCCCTTCCGCCATGTCGTGATGTTCAAGTGGAACGACGATGTCGACGCCGACCATGTCGAACTCGTCCGAGCCCGCCTCAGCACGCTGCCGAGCGCGATCGACGAGATCCGCTCGTACGTGCACGGCAGCGATGTCGGCGTCTCCGACGGCAATTACGACTACGTGGTCGTTGCCGACTTCGACGACGTCGACGACTTCCAGACCTATCGGGATCACCCCGACCACGTCCTGATGATCGACGATCTCATCAAAGGTCGCGTCGCCGAACGGGCAGCCGTCCAGTACGAGACCAGCTCGCACTGAGTCGCCGCTCGAGCGTCGCCCCAGGCTGTCAGCGGGAGGGGTTCAGGAGGCGGCGGCGGAGTTCGACGAGTTTGGGGGCGGGCTCGCCGTCGCTCCACGGGTCGGCGTTGATGACCCGTTCGTAGCTCTCCCACTCCTGGCGGACACCGGCGTGATCACCGGCTCGGGCATACGCCTCCATTCGAAGGCCGATCAGTTCCTCGTGCCCGGCCAACACCTGGAGCCCACGACCGGTCGCCGCGAACACTCCCTCGATGTCTCCGATCGACAGGCAGTGGGCAGCGAGTTCCGTCGTCGCCGTCGTGGCCAGCAACACCAGGTTCGACGTGATGCCCTCACTGTCCGCCCACAGGTACGACGTCCCGGCGAACGGCATACCGGTGATGAGTTCGACCGCCGGACGAAGCGTGGCGATGGCCTGCGCCGGCGGCTGGAGGCGGGCGACATCGAGCGCGTTGCGAATCAGATCGGCGTCGGTCCGCACCAGGTCGTGCAGTGGCAGTGCATCGGTGTTCGTCCGGCCGACCCACTCGACGTCAGGAGGAGGCTCGACCAGACGGGCCAGTGCGCGTCTCGCCTCTGACACGACGTTGGCGAACGTGGCATCACGAACGTCGAGTTCCCACATTGCCGTCCTCGCAGCCGAGCGTGTCGAGCGCTCGCGATGGGTGGCGAGCCACGCCACGAGTTCACGTGTCTTCGATCGCTCGAACTCGACCGGCCGCCCGCGCGAATCGACGACCTCGACCGCACCGAGCAGCCGCACCAGCAACTCGAACGGCGGCGACGTCGCACCGGAATCCGACGGTGCATCCCGTCCTCGATCCTGCTGATGCATCGCCAGCGAGTCATTCACCCCGGTCGCAGCACCGTTCGCCCCGTCGTCGAGGTCGCGCTGATTCGGAGCACGACCGCTCGAGAGATCGACGCTCACCGCGCCAAGGTCAACGTCCAACGGCTGCAGGTCTTCGACGTCGTTGCCAGCTCCGGACTCGCTGAGGTCCAGTGCCAATCCGTCCGTAGCCGCACGATCTCCAGGAACTCGTGCTTCGCCTGGTGCATCGATCCCGCCGGTACCCGACCGCGCATTCTCCCCAGCAGTCGAGGCGACCGGCTCCGAGACTGTCGGACTGCCTGGATCGCTTGGCGACACGGCATCGACGTCAGCTCCATCACGGGCCAACAGCTCGTTCGCACTCACGCCGTCAGGCTCGATTGCGACGTCGTCGCCCAGCGAGTCGCCGGCAAGGCGAGCGCCGTCGACCACCGGCGCACCTGTGTGCGCTTCCCCGTCACCCGTCGAAGGGACGACCGAATTGCGGGCACGGTTTGGCCCCGCGTGCCCCGGATCATCACTCGCCATTCCGTCGCCTGACACGTCGTCGCCTGCGACATCGAGTTCGGCTGAACTTGTGCCGCTGTGTCCGTACTCGTCATCAGCAAGCAGGCCAGACGAATCGGCCGC
>JBDSBE010000022.1:0-7162 GCA_039921745.1 Ilumatobacteraceae bacterium
TCGCCAACCCGGCTGCCGGCACGTGGGTGGTGCTCGTCGACGGGTATGCGGTTCCGGCCGGATCGACGACATACAACTACGTCGACGTGTTCACGAACCCTGCGTTCGGGTCCGTCAACGTCACCGACGCAAACGCGCTTCGTCCGGCCGGTGCCAGTTGGACTGTCCCCGCCACGGTGACAGCGAACGCTGCGCCCGCCGCCGGTCGGGTCCTGCTCGGCAACGTGCAGGTCCGTACGGACACCAACGTCCTCGTCGGGCAAGGCGACGTGATCGTGCAATCCGTCACCACCCCGTGACGCCGACGCATCGTCGGTGACCAACGGATCCAGCAGGGCCGGTCCGCAAGGACCGGCCCTGCGGCCCTCCAGACGCCGATGCTGGTTGTGTCTGCGTTGCTCGTTGGCCGACTGGAATCTCACCAGCTCACAGACAGTACGCGACGGTTCTCCACAGGACGGGTCGCCCACACGAAGGCGCATGTCTCACCTGATGCACGTTGACCTGTGAGAATCTGGCCCATGCAAGACTCAGCGAGAAGCGTCGCTGCGCTGCTCGTCGACGCACTACGACGCGGCGGATCAGACACCGTGTTCGGGGTGCCCGGTGGCGGGCCGAACCTCGCGGTGATCGGCGCCGCCGAAGAGGCCGGGCTGCGGTTCGTGCTCTTTCACGGCGAAACCGCAGCGGCGATCACGGCGTCGACGTACGGTCTCTTGACCGGCGCGCCGTCGATGGCCATCGCGACCCGTGGTCCGGGTGCCGCGTCAACGGTCAACGGTGTCGCGCAGGCAACGCTCGACCGCGCCCCACTCGTTTTCGTCTCTGACTGTGTCCCGAGCTCGGACACAGAGCGAGTTGCTCATCAACGCATCGACCAGGTCGCGCTGCTGACCCCTGTCACCAAGTGGAGCGGCCGCCTCGGCGGCGACGGCGCCGCTGGCGAGGTTGCCGGTGCCGCATTCGAGCTCGCCGGCACGCCGCCGCGTGGCGCAGTCCACCTCGACTTCGACCCCGGTGCTGCCAGCTCCCGACCACCGCCCCGCTCCCCCGTCGATGCGTCGGGGGCCGACGAGGTCGAACGCGCGCGAGCGCTGCTGGCGGAGTCGACGCTTCCGGTTGTCATCGTCGGTCTCGGAGCGGTCGACGAGGCCGTGCCCGTCCGATCCCTGCTGGAGGCGTTCGGCTGCCCGGTCCTCACGACGTACCAGGCAGCAGGTGTACTCCCCGAAGGCCACCGCCAGTTGGCCGGCCTCTACACGGGTGGGATCATCGAGAACAGCGTGCTCGACACCGCCGACCTCATCATCACCGTCGGGCTCGACACGGTCGAACCGATCGCAGCGCCGTGGCGGCAGACCGTGCCGGTCGTCTCACTCGATGTCGCGGCTCCTGCCTCGACGTTCGTTCCCGCCACCGTCGCGCTGCGCACCCCGTCGTTGGCCGACGCGTTCGAGGGTGTCACCGCCGGTGCCGGTCACGAATGGGCACCGAGCGCCGGAGGCCAGGCGATCGCCGGCGCGCGCGCCGCACTACTGGAGTGCGCTCGCGGCACGTTCGGCCCACTCGAACTCTCGACTGCCGTCGCACGACTCGCGCCGACGGGAGCGATCGCGACCGTCGATGCCGGCGCGCACTTCCTCGCGATCATGCCGTTTTGGCCGGCGATGACGGCGAACAGCCTGCTCATCTCGAACGGACTCGCGACGATGGGTTTCGCACTCCCGGCGGCGATCGGTGCCGCGCTTGCGCGTCCGGCACACCCGGTCGTGTGCATGACCGGGGATGGCGGTCTCGGGATGACGTTGGCCGAACTCGAGTCCGTGGCCAGGCTCCAGCTCCCGATCACCATCGTCGTGTTCGACGATGCCGCGCTCAGCTTGATCGAGATCAAACAGCAAGCGGCGCAGGGCGGGCACGGCGCCGTGCGGTACACGCCGATCGATTTCGCCGCGATCGGGCGCGCCGTCGGCCTCGACGCGACGTCGGTCGATTCCGTCGTCGAACTGGAGTCGGTACTGGCCGACGGATGGGATCGTGGCCGAGTGATCGACGCCCGGATCGATGCCTCGTCATATGCCGCCCTGCTGAAGACGACGCGCGGCTGACCGGCTACTGTCGAGCTGGCGGTCGACCAGATCTCGGCGTGCTGTTCGGTGGGGAACCCAAGCTCTCCGTCAACCCCGACGCCTGGGCCTCGACCGCCATCACGCCCGCCGAGCTGAGGAGAACCGATGACCGTCGACCCCGACACCCTGGCCTACCCGGTCGAGCCGGCACCGGAACCGATCCGACTCCTCGGCCCCGACGGCCGGCTCGTCGACGGTGCCGAGCCGACGTTGACCGTCGAGCAGGTCGTCGCCGCGTACAAGCTGATGTGGCTCTCGCGACGAATCGACGAACGGGCCTTCAACCTCCAACGCCAGGGCCGCCTGGGCACCTTCTCGCCGACACGTGGACAGGAGGCCTCGGTGCTCGGCTCCGGTCTCGCACTGCGGCCCGGCACCGACTGGCTCGTCCCGCAGTACCGCGAACTCACCGCGATGCTCTATCACGACCAGCCGATCGACCTGTGGTTCGCCTACTGGATGGGGCACATGCAGGGCAGTGCCACGCCCGACACGCTGCGGATCCTGCCGACCCAGATCGCCCTCGCCGCGCAGCTCCCCCACGCCGTCGGCCTCGCATGGGGCCGCAAGATCCAGGGCTTCGACGAAGTCGTGATCACCTACTTCGGCGACGGCGCATCGTCGGAGGGCGACTTCCACGAGGCGCTCAATCTCGCCGGGGTCACCAAGGCACCCGTCATCTTCCTCCTGCAGAACAACGGCTGGGCGATCTCCACACCGCGCTCCAAGCAGAGTGCTGCGACCAGTTTCGCCGCCCGTGGGCCGGGCTACGGCATGCCCGGCGTTGTCGTCGACGGCAACGACCTCCTCGCCGTCTACGAGGTGTCCAAACGAGCCGCACAGCGCGCCCGCGACGGGCTCGGCCCGACGCTCATCGAATCGATGACCTACCGACTCGGCCCCCACAACACCGCCGACGACTCCGTGCGCTACATGGACGCCGACGAGCTCGAACGACGAGAACTCGAAGACCCCGTCACCCGGGTCCGGCTGTATCTGGATTCCCACGACGCCTGGAACGACGACGACGAGGAAGCGCTGGCGGCCGAACACAAGACGATCATCGACGAGGCCGTCGCGGCCGCCGAGGCCCACCAACCCGAACCGGAACGGCTATTCGACCACGTGTTCGCGGAACCCACCCATCGTCTTGCCGACCAGCGCACTCAGGTCCTCACCAACGCCCGAGGAGGCATCCATGCCTGAAATGAACATGGTGGATGCCATCCACGACGCACTCACGATCGCAATGGAAGCCGACGACACCGTCATGATCCTCGGCGAAGACGTGGGTGCCAACGGGGGCGTGTTCAGGGCCACCGACGGCCTCCAGGCCAAGTTCGGTGAAGACCGGGTCGTCGACGCCCCGCTCGCAGAAGGCGTCATCGCCGGCGCCGCGGTCGGCCTCGCGATCGCCGGGATGACCCCGATCGCCGAAATCCAGTTCCTCGGATTCGCCCACCAGGCCTACCACCAGATCGCCGACCAGGTCGCCCGCTACCGCTCCAGATCACAAGGCCGCTTCAACCTGCCGATCGTCATCCGCTCACCGTTCGGCGGCGGCGTGCGCGCACCGGAGCTCCACTCCGATGCACTCGAAGCCCAGTTCGTCCACTGCCCCGGACTCAAGGTGGTGTGCCCTGCGACCGCTCACGACGCGAAGGGTCTGCTGCTCGCCTCGATCGCCGACCCGGATCCCGTGCTGTTCCTCGAGCCGCTGCGCGGTTATCGCCTCGTCACCGACGAGGTGCCCGAAGACGCCTACACCGTCGAGATCGGCAAGGCCCGCGTCGTACGCACCGGCACCGACATCACCCTCATCGGTTGGTCGGCCGGCGTGTTCCTCGCCGAGAAGGCCGCCGACGTGCTCGCCAAAGACGGCATCAGCGCCGGTGTCGTCGACATCCGCACCCTCGCCCCGCTCGACATCGACACCATCGTCGCCGAGGTGTCCGCCACCGGACGCGCGGTCATCGTCCAGGAGGCTGCGATGACGTGCGGGTTCGGCGCCGAGGTCGCGACGACCCTCGCGGCCGAGGCGTTCTTCTCACTCGAATCACCGATCACCCGAGTCGGCGCACCGGATGCCCCGTATCCGCTGCCCGGTCTCGAGAAGATGTACATCCCCGACGTCGCCGCCGTCGTCGCCGGTGCCAAGGTCGCCATGGAGGCGGTGTGAGCACCCACGACTTCGCGCTCCCCGACATCGGCGAAGGACTCCTCGACGCCGAGATCGTCGAATGGCTCGTCACCGAAGGGTCCACCGTTAACGAGTACGACCCGATCGTCGTCGTCCAGACCGACAAGGCCGACACCGAAATGTCCTCTCCGGTCAACGGCACCGTCGTCAGATTGGGTGGGCAACCGGGCGACCGGATCATGGTCGGCGCGACCCTCGCCGTGTTCGAAACCGACACACCCGGGGAGCCCAAAGTCTCTGCCCACGATCAGGTTCCGACGACCACGCCCGCACCAGCGGCGACCGACCCGACTGCGGTCGAGGTCGACGCGCCTCCCGGCGACGCGATCGCCACCGCCAAACCGATGGCGTCGCCGGCGGTACGCCGCCACGCCCGCAACGCCGGCGTCGACCTCGGAGCCGTCACCGGAACCGGAGCGCACGGTCGAATCAGCCGCGACGACGTCGACCGCCACCTCGCATCACCCGAGCAGGACACACCGTCACCTTCGACGCCGGCCGCTTCGACCGGCGAGACCACTCGGCTGCCGTTCCGAGGGGTGCGCCGCACCACCGCCGAGACCATGCAGCACTCGGCCAGCACCATCCCCCACGTCTACGACTGGCGAGAAGTGGACGCCACCAACCTGTTCGCCCTCCGCACACAGCTCCAGTCCCGGCATCCCGATGCGGCTCAGCACATCAGCCTGCTCCCGTTGATCGCCAAATTCGTTGCCGTGCTCCTGCCCACCTATCCGGACATGAACGCCACCCTCGACACCGACGCCGCCGAGATCGTCCGCCACGGCGACATCAACATCGGTATCGCCACTGCCACCGACGCCGGACTCATCGTGCCCGTTCTGCGCCACGTCGAAGCGATGACCATCGTCGCCATCGCCACCGGGTTCGCGGATCTCATCGAACGGGCCCGCCAGCGC
The DNA here is from genome assembly GCA_039921745.1 of Ilumatobacteraceae bacterium. Classification (GTDB taxonomy): domain Bacteria; phylum Actinomycetota; class Acidimicrobiia; order Acidimicrobiales; family Ilumatobacteraceae; genus Ilumatobacter. The sequence continues at coordinate 5,250 of JBDSBE010000022.1, forward strand.
ACCGCAACCGTCGCCGACATGCGCGGCGGCACGATCACGCTCAACAACCTGGGCGGCGTCAACGGACACTTCGGCAGCCCTCTCATCCGGCCGCCAGAATCGTCGATTGTCGCATTCGGCCGGGCACGTGACGCCGTCATCGCCGTCGAGGGCCGACCCGCCGTGCGGCGAGTCCTGCCGATGTCGATCGCCGCGGACCACCGACTCGTGGACGGCGATCAGCTGTGCGGCTTCGGCGCCGCCCTGGGTGATCTCATCGAGCACCCGCAAACCGCGATCGGTCTGATGCGCTGATGGTCGTCGGAGAAATCGCCGAATCGCGCGACCTCGTGATCATCGGTGGTGGACCGGGTGGCTACGCCGCGGCCGGACGCGCCGCGCAACTCGGCGCCAAGGTGACCGTCATCGACCGCTCAGGTGCCGACGGCCTCGGCGGCACCTGCCTCAACGTCGGCTGCATCCCTTCCAAGGCGCTCATCGACACGGCCGACCTGTTCCATCGCAGCCAACACGCCGCCCACCGCGGCATCACCCCCACGACCGCACCGGTCGATCTCGCCGAGTTCCAAATCTGGAAGAACGAGGTCACCGCCGGGCTCCGCAACGGGGTCGGCCAACTCCTCGCACACCACAACAGCGAACTGATCGACGGCACCGCACGATTCATCAACCCGACCACCCTGTCGGTCGATCGATCGGACGGATCGCGCGTCCTGCTGGAGTTCGAGCGGCTGATCCTGGCCGCCGGGAGCCGGCCGGTCGAGCAACCCGGCCTCGAATGGTCCGACCACGTCATCGACTCCACCGGGGCGCTCGCGCTCGATGTCCTGCCCGACACGATGATCGTCGTGGGCGGCGGATACATCGGAATTGAGCTCGGTACCGCGTTCGCCAAACTCGGCACGGTCGTCACCATCGTCGAAGCGACGTCGACGATTCTTCCCGGCACCAGCTCGCGAGCCCGCCGTGCGATCGCCGACCGCCTCGCCGAACTCGGCATCTCCGTGCACACCGACTCCGTCGTCGCCGTCACCCGAGACGACGGAGCAACCATCCGAACCGGCGACACCGAATCCGACATCGCTGCCACCGTGATCGTGGTCGCCGCCGGCCGACGACCCAACAGCGACCAACTCGGTTTGGACCGTGCCGGCATCGACACGGCCGACACCGGCCACATCGCGGTCGACAACCGGTGCATCGTGCGCGACAACATCGCTGCGATCGGCGACCTCACTCCAGGCCCCGCACTCGCACACCGCGCCACCGCACAGGGAATCGTTGCCGCCGAAGTGCTGTGCGGAGAAACGGCCGAGTTCGACCACCAGGTCATCCCCGCCGTCATCTACTCCGACCCCGAAGTCGCCACGGTCGGCGTCACGATGGACGACGCACGGGCCCTCGGTCACACCGTCACGGTGTTCCCGATGAAGGCACTCGGCCGCGCAGCGACCGTCGACGACACGACCGGCTACACCGCCATTGCGGTCGACGTCAGCCTCGACCGCATCGTCGGCGCCGAGATCGTCGGCGCGCACGCCTCGGACGTCATCGCCGAAGCGGCCCTCGCGATCGAGATGCAGGCGTCGCCACACGACCTGGTCGGAACGATCCACCCGCACCCGACGTTTGCCGAACCCCTCCACGAAGCCGCCGCCAAGTACCTCGGCCAGCCCATCCACGCAGTGTGAGCCCGTGACCGACGCTCGCGTTGCGGCCGGCGAAGGGCCGGGCTCAGCCGCCGAGCGCTCGGTTCGACACCGCGAACGAACCGAGGGTCAGCACACCGAGCACGAGCATCGACCACGGCACGGCCGCCGCACCACTCGCATCGAACCACCGCCCGATCAACCACGGGAACACGAGTCCGCCGAGCCCGGCGGCCCCAACGAACCACGACGTCGCAACGCCGG
>JBDSBE010000023.1:0-68658 GCA_039921745.1 Ilumatobacteraceae bacterium
CCGACAACACGAGATCGATCCCCTCCGACGTGCGCAGTTCGAGTCGCAGGCCGCCGCGATGCAAACGCCCGTCGAAGGTGTCGACCAGAGTCGTCGTGACAGTCCGTCGTGGGCCGAACACGAAACCCAACTCGGTGAGCGAAACAATCGCAGCCGTCGTGTTGTGTTCCGGAACCTGGAAGGTGGCCACCAACATCACCGGCGTCGAAGATAGCGTCGGCACGCCCCATACTGTTCGCGTGGCCATCGAGATCGAACGCAAGTTCATCCTGGCCGACGTCCCGAACAACGAACGGCTCGGCCCCGGCACCCACATCAGGCAGGGTTACCTCGCCGAGGACGAACTGGTCGAGGTCCGGGTCCGCATCACCGACGATGCAGCGAATCTCACCGTCAAAGCCGGCGCCGGACTGTCGCGCACCGAAGTCAACATCGCGATCTCCACCCAAGACGCCGAAGCACTGTGGCCACACACCGTGGGACGCCGGATCGACAAGACACGCCACCGAGTCACCCTCCACGGTGGAGTGATCCAGCAGGTCGCCGAGGTCGACATCTATTCCGGCTCCCTCGCCGGCCTACACGTGGCCGAAGTCGAGTTCACCTCCGAGACCGACGCTGCAGCATTCAACCCGCCTGACTGGTTCGGACCAGAACTCACCGGCGACCCGCAATGGAGCAACGCCGCACTCGCCCGACAAGGCCGACCCGACACCTGACCGCGTCGAGGCGGCTTCGACCATCGCCCGCATGGGACAAACCGGGTCAATGATCGTCACGGCCGCCGCGTAGGCCCACCAAGCGACGGAGTTCAGGCCGTCGCCTACTTCGCTGTCAGAATTGCCCACGCGCTTCGGGCCCGCGGAACCTGAGCGTCGGAAATCGATCCCAACCTGCAGCAGACTGTCCTTGGAACATCTGGGGCGTCGCACGTTCCAGGAGTGCCCGCAATGCGGTGAACGGCTCGTCGGACCTCCTCGAGAATTCCGGAAATCGCCGTCAGACCTCGTCATGCCCCAGTATCGGTGCTCGCTCGAGTTGGGCGGCGCTCAGCCACGCTCACGCGGCATCGCCCTCATCGACAGCGGCGACGTGGAGCAGCAGGCCGACGACACTTCCGAGGCGGTCAACCTTCGACTCGACCTCTACGAGGAGACTTCGCAGCAGATCGACGACTTCGTTAGCCTCGGAGCGCTCGCCTTGGTGAACGGAGTCGGCCACCCCCGACCGCGTGTTCAAGCATTTCACCGATGTGATCCAAGCCACTCGTTGAGTTCGTGTCAGGCGGGGGGGGGCCTCGTGCGCTGCCTGCAAGACCGACGGAACCGCTGGGGAGTGACCACATCCCCGGTTTTCATTCGTTCGGGAGCTCGCTGGCGTTCGAAGGCGAGCAGTTGGAGCGGCGAAGGACCAGCCGGTGTGAGATTGATAGGCCAAGGTAGGCGAGTTAGTAACGCCAGCTCAACCACATATCGCCTGGTAGGTGAGCTCCTACTTGGCGGAACGGGGGGGATTGCGCACACGTCTCGATGGGGAACGAATCGGCCCAGTTCAGGGCCATCGTGACGAGGTTTCGAACCGTGTCGCGGGAGTAACCGCGGGAGTAACGGAAGCGGTTGGCTGGGTCGCCGAGGTCGATGTGTCTTCATCTTGACGACGGAGCAGGTGTCAACTACAGTTAACAAGTCGTGAGGGTCGTCCGGAGCGCAACGTTCGATCGTTGGCTCCGCAAGCTCAACGATCGGAGAGCAGCCGCCAGGGTGTGGTCCGGATCGAACGGCTTGCGGCCGGCAACCCGGGCGACGCCAAGCCGGTCGGTCACGGCGTGTCCGAACTGAGAATCGACTACGGGCCCGGCTACCGGGTCTACGACCTGCAACGAGGGAGCGAGCTGATCGTGCTGCTGTGTGGTGGCGACAAGTCGAGCCAGGCCAACGACATCGAACGCGCGCACCGCGTCGCAGCCGACTGGAGGAGCCAGACACACGATGAGCACGACACCTGAAGCATTCGCACCGTTCGACAGCGCCGATTACCTCGACGACATCGATGCTGCCGCGGCATATCTCGAAGCAGCGCTCGAGGAGGCCGGTGACGACCCCGCCTTCGTGGCCCAGGCGCTGGGGACGATTGCTCGCTCCGGCAACGTGAGCGAGCTGGCGCGACGCACGGGGATGAGCCGAGAAGGGTTGTACAAGGCGCTGTCGGCTGACGGCAATCCGAGCTTCGCGACCATCGTGAAGGTCGCACGCGCGCTCGGTCTGAGGATCCGCTTCACCCCCGCCGCCTGATCGGCCAACCCGTCTCTCATCGCGATGCGCCGTCGATCGGTGTGCGCGGCGATTGGGCTCACGCCGCGCGCTTGCGTTGGACGTAGTCCTCGAGGTCGTCGATGGTGAGACGGACGCAGCGGCCGATGCGGATGGGTTCGAGCTCGTGGTCCCAGATCAGTTGGTAGACGGTCGATCGGCCGACGGCGAGGAGTTCTGCTGCTTGCGGGATGGTGACGAGTAGCGGAGGCCTCGGTGCATGGGTGTGTGAGGTGTTGCCGGGGTGTTCGTTCATGTGGGCGATCGTCCGACAGGGACGTCACGTATCACCGCCCGACTCGCTACCCGGATTACAACCCGTGCACGTCGATCTCGACAACGGGTACCGAGCGGGTCGCTGGCCGAGCGTCGATGGCAGCCCAGTGCTCAGGGAGGTGCCCGTGTCGGTCGAGGTGCACGGCTGCGGCGGCGATCCGGGTAGCCAGTTCGTCGACCCGGGTAGCGCCCAGGTGGCCGTTGTCGTGAAAGCGGTGCAGCTGTTCGACGACCCAGTCGGGCGGGTCGGTCAGGGCGTCGTAGCCCACGGTGAGCCGACGTCGCTCGACGGCGTCGTCGTGAGGAGTACCGCCGTATCGGGCAAAGACTTCGTCGATGCGTTGCTCCCGGCGAGCCTGGCGGAGCTCGAGCCGCGCTGCCTTCCGCGCCTCGTCGACCGCAACCCGTTCGGCTTCCGTACCGGCTCGGTTGGCGAGCTCGTCGAGGTTGCGGACCTTGGCTTCGGCCTGTCTGACCGGGTCGTTCGCGGCGGCCTCCTCGTCGAGCGCAGCGAGGGAGCGCTGCTCGCACAAGGGTGGGGGAGGTGCGCAGCCGACCATGGCGTCGAGCACTGCCTGCACCGCGGGCGGTGTCGCGATCGCCAGTGGGCGAAGGCGGGTTGGGCGTTGATCAATGCGTTGACTTGTTCGAGCTCGACGACGTGGGGCCAGTTGGCGACGATCCAGTCCCGCCGCTCTCCCGGGCCAGGTCGCGCACCGCCGCCATCCCCGCCTCGTCGACCATGACCACCGCGCTCGCGTCGATGTCGCGGTGCTCGACGAGATGGCGAGCAAGCGTGGTCGAGCAGATCCCGGCGCCCGCCTCCAGCTCGCGAGATGCTCGCGCCGACGGTGCCAGCCCGACGACCGTGCAGCCGGCATCCTCGTAGAGCGCTCGGACGGTGCCGAGTGTGTGGGTCTTGCCAGTGCCCGCTCGACCGACCAGCACCGAGATCCGATCACCGCCCGCCGTCAGCGACGTCACTGCCGATGCTTGATCCTCGCCCAGCGCTGACGCGTGGACCGCGGCGTCGACGCGACCAAGATCTAGCACGCCAACGCCAGCATCGACTCCGCCCACGAGCTGTTCCATCAGCCCTTCCTCAAGGGCGAGCAACGAACGTGACGTGTACATGCGTACGCGCTCGTCAGCGAGCACCCGACAGTCGGCGTTGGTGACCAGTGACTGGAGCGAGTGGCCGGTGAGTGGCACGACGGCGGGCGACCCAAGTGCCCACTGCACTGTGGCCTCGACAACCTCCACCGACGTCGTCGCCGGCAGCGCCGACGCAACTGCTCGGGTCAGATCGAAGCGAGTGAACGTCCCGTCGTGGGCTGTGACCCGATGATCGAGCAGCCAGTCGAGCCACTCGTCGAACCCGACGAGCCGTGTCGTCAAAGACCGGACGCCGTTGCGCCACGCCTCGTCCTCGATCACGAACCCGCTGCGAACGGTCGCTGGGGCCGCCGAGGCCACGAGCTGCTCGAGTTCAGCCGGTCCCCAGTTGGCGGCGTCGGCTCGTGTGTGCCAGTCGGCCTCGACGGCTGCGAAGTCCGCAGGCACCTGCAGCCGTGAGCTCGCGGCGCATAGCGGCCTGGAACACAGCGCCACCGGTACGAGCGGTGTCGTGATCGCCCGCCCATCCAGCGCCGACCAGCGCCCGTCGATCCCCTGAGCGAGGTTGGCAACGAGCACATGCCAGTGCAGGTGCGGATCCCCCGCCCGTGATGTCCGATGCCGGTAGGCGGCACCGACGAACCCGCGCGCCACCATCCGGCGCGTGCAACGCGGTCGACCATCCATTCAAGAGCGCCATTTCGGCATCGACTCGGTAAGCGAAACGGTTACGGCGCTCGCGTTTGGTGCGCCGTCGCCGGATCTCGAGTGCGCAGGTTGGCCGGAACTGCGCTATCCGGAGCATTCCGAGGCGGCCGCAGTCATGCGTCATGTGGGCCCAGGTTGCTCAGTGAGGGCGTGATGGAGAAGCCGGAGCAAGTCGATGAGTTGTCTGCGTTGGTCTGGTCGGAGGGCATCGATGATCGCGAGTTCGTTGGCGGCGTGGTCGAGGAGTGCAGCGTCGACTTTCTTCAGCCCGGTCTTGGTGAGCGTGACGAGGACTTGGCGTCCGTCAGTTCGGCTCTTTGATCGCTTAACGAAGCCGCGTTGTTCGAGGCGGTCGATGCGGTTGGTCATCGTTCCCGAAGTAATCATCATCGAGTCCAACAGTTGGCCGGGTGTCAGCTGATGCGGTTTGCCGTGTCGGAGCAGCGTGGCCAACACGTCGAACTCCCATGACTCGAGGTCGTGCTGGGCGAACACCGCATTGAGTCGGGGTCGGATGATCTGTTCGAGACGAGTTATTCGACCAATGATCGCCATCCCGGACACGTCCACATCGGGCCGCTCACGTTTCCACTGCTCGACAATGTTGTCGACATGGTCGGAGATGTTCCCGTCTGACAGGTCCCTCGATGACACAGGAAGATTCTCTCTTGATGTCGAGAGATATGCAAGTTACAGTTATCTTCATGTCAAGAGACCTTGGTGTCACGGCTCGAACGGCGCTCACACCAATGGTGTGGGGCACCACCTACATTGTGGCCACAGAACTGTTGCCCGACGGCCGCCCCATGCTCGCCGCCTGCGTTCGAGCGTTGCCCGTGGGCATCGTGTTCGTTCTGTGGTCGCGACGGCTCCCGACGGGCGCTTGGTGGTGGCGCTCGGCGTTGCTCGGCACATTGAACATCGGCGCGTTCTTCGCGTTGCTGTTTGTTGCTGCGTTCCGACTCCCCGGAGGGGTCGCGGCAACAGCCGGCGCGATCCAACCCCTCGTGGCGGCCGGAATCGCCGCAGTCGTGCTCGGCGAGGCATTCACCCGACGCACCGCCATAGCCGGAACAGTCGGTGTCGCCGGCGTGGCGATGCTTGTACTCGGCCCTGATGCTGCGCTCGACCCCGTCGGTGTCGCCGCTACCATTGCCGGCACCTTGTGCATGGCAACAGGTGTCGTGCTCACCAAATACTGGGGACGGCCCGTCGACCTCATCACCTTCACCGGCTGGCAACTCAGCGCAGGCGGGCTCTTGCTGCTGCCTGTTCTCATCGTCACCGAAGGACTCCCGTCCACATTGACCGTAAGCAACATCGCAGGCTTCGCCTGGCTGGCCACGGTCGGCACAGGGTTGGCCTACGCGAACTGGTTCGCCGGCATCCAACGACTGCCGATCAACATCGTCAGCTTCCTCGGACTCCTCAGTCCGCTCGTCGCCACGATCGCAGGCTGGGCGATCCTCGACGAGACCCTCACCACCACCCAACTCGCCGGAGCCGCACTCGTACTCGCCGCCGTCATCGCACCCCATCTGCCAGGCGCCAGCAAGCGACCGACCAATCCAGCGTCGCTCACCAAGCACGGCACAGCTTCCACGGACTCGCATCGACCGCTCGGGAAGGTCCCGTCACGCCATCGATAGCTCCGGCGAGCTCAACGGCACGTATCGATCGGCCGATCAGCTGGCTGGACTCGAGCGATAATCCCTGCCCCGAGCGACAGCCGTCGCGCTCGCGTACCGGCAAAGTGTGGGAGGTCAGGCCTCCGTTTCGGTAGCGCATAATCACGCCTCGGCCAGGGGTGGCGGAACGACATCGGTGCGCGCTCACCGTGACGAAGCAAGGAGTCGGCTGGCTTCGCACGTCGCCGCGTTCCTTGCCCGGCGGGTTGCTGTCAGTTGACTCCGTCGCTCACGCGATCGGCGTGTGCGACGGAGCGCTCCGATCTTAGTTCGGTCGCCATTGAGGATGGGTCCTGGCTCGGCCAGTGCGACGACAAGCGCATCGACGGCCGCGCCGGTGCGGGCGACGCCGGAGGAACCCCTCTGAAGAGTGATCGACGACGACGCTGATGGTCAGCTGACGATCCGATCCTCAATGAATTGCGATGAGCACGGTCGTGCTATTTGGCGACCATCGTCGGATCCAGGAGTTCGGCAGCGCGCTGCGCTGTAGCGGCAGGGCGTTGCCCGAAGGACTTCACGTAGCCGGCGGTCGTGGACTGATTGGAGTGGCCCACGTGACGGGCGACATCGGTCAGGTCGAGTCCACCCTCGGCGTACAGAGCGGTGATGACGGTTCGTCGCCCGGCGTGTGTCGCCAGTCCCGCTGGGTCCAGCCCGGCACGTTGGGCCGTCCGCTGGATGACCTTGGTGATCGCCTGCCGGTTGACGAGCCCACCCATCGTGTTGGTGAACACCGGCGAGATCGGCTTACCCCGGTAGGTGTGCTCGGGCCATGCGGAGGCGAGCGTCAATCGTTCCGCTGCCTGTTGCGCACGATGGGCGCGCAGCTGCGCGACGGCAATGGGAGCGAGGTGATGTAGCCCCTGCGCGCCGCTGGTCTTGGTCGGCCCGAACGTGACGCCTGAGGTCGCCGAGTGTGTCGCGGCCCGCCGGATGTGGGCGGTCCCGGCCTCGAGATCGAGGTCGTCCCAGGCGAGGCCGAGCACTTCGCTGACCCGCCAGCCTTGGCAGAACAACAAGGTGACGGCGACCCCCAAGCGGATCGGCGCTGCGGCGGTGACGAGCTTGCGAGCGTCGGCGGCACTCAGCGCACGGCCTTCCTTCACGCCCTCCGCACGCGGCGCGTGCACCAGGTCGAACGGGTTGGTGGCGATCAGTCCCATCTTGACCGCCTCGGCGAAGATCTGACGGCAGGCCTTGCGACAGCTCAGAACGGTGTAGGAGCAAGCCGATCCAGTAGCGCCGACTGCCACGCCGTCAGTACCTCCGGCCCGACGTCGATGAGGCGCACGCGGCCGAGCTCGTCGACGAGGTACGCAACCGACCTCCGGTAGGTCGCGAGCGAAGACTCACGAACCTGGTGACGGGCAACCGACTCGAGCCACCAGTCGCTGAGCTCCTGGACGGTCGTCGTGATCGAGAACCTGGACGTGGTCGGGGAGCGGCGCTTGCCGAGTGCGTTGACGAGCTCGTCGCGCCGTGATTCGGCGAGCGCCCTCGTCGGTGCGGAGACCCGCTTGATCTTGTGGTCGAGGTCGACGTAGGTCGCCCGCCAGCGGCCCTTGACGACCGTGCGATCAACACGCGTCGAAGGTGGCTCGAAGTAGACGGAACCGACGCCGTTGGAGTTCTTGCCGGCCACCGCATAGCCGTCACCCGCAGCGACACGCTTGCCCTTCGGTCCCCTCGGCATGTCGACCTCCCGTCGTTCGAGCGGTCGGGCCTCCGCGGGAGCAACCGCGGGAGTAACGCTACAAACGTCGGCGAACGTGCAATGGGCCGCTCGAACATCGTCCCAGCTCAGAGCACATTTCGGTGGACCTCCCTGGACGTCGGCGAACGTCCAAGGAGGCACCAGCGGAACGGGGGGGATTCGAACCCCCGGAGCCTTGCGGCTCGTCCGCTTTCAAGGCGGGTGCATTCGTCCGCTCTGCCACCGTTCCATCCGCAAGGTTAGTGAGAGCCGTCGGTCGTCCACCACTTCGCTTTCGTGCGCGCAACCCATAGACTCCCGGGCGGAGAAGTGCCAGAGCGGCCGAATGGGATGCCCTGCTAAGGCATTGACCGGGGTAACTCGGTCCGTGGGTTCAAATCCCACCTTCTCCGCCACACGCCGAGCGACCGCGACACGTTCGTGTTGCGGTCGCTTCGCGTCACCTGCAGTGTCGAGCTGCGATGTCCTGCTCGGCCATGACCGGGGTCACTCGGTCCGTGGGTTCACATCCCACCTTCTCCGCCACACGCCGAGCGACCGCGACACGTTCGTGTTGCGGTCGCTTCGCGTCACCTAACCTGTCTGCCGAGCGTCCACCGGGCAGGTAGGCGGGTCCGTACAGGTACTGTGCGGTGGGTGACGACAGGGTGTGGCGGTCCCGCAGTCGGGATCGACGTTCACGTCGGTATGGCGTGACTCGATGACGATCTCCGACTGGCGCGAACGCGACGACTTTCTCGACCCCGGGGAGCGCCCCGACCTGGAGTCGTGCGTGCGCGAAGCCGTCCATCTGATGCCGTCGGTCCAACCGGTCGGCGTCGCCTTCGTGACCGAGGACGAGATCGTCGTCGCCGCGTCGGCCAACGCGACCGAGGTGTTGGGGCGATCCGTGATCGGCGAAACGGTCACCGAACTGCTGGGGCGGTCGGCGGCTGCGCTGATGGCCTCGGCGCGACCGGTCCCCGTCACGATCGCCGACACCGATCTCGAACTCCGCGCGCACCGATCGCGGACCGGTCCGGTCGTCGTCGAAGGCTGCATGACCGACCGGTCCGAGATCGACGCCGCGGTGGTGATCGGCAACGTCGTCCGCCACATCGGCGCCGTCGGCGGGCTCGACGAGCTGCTCCGGTCGGCTGCCACGTCCGTCCAGGAGGTGCTCGGCTTCGATCGGGTCTGGGTGTACCGGTTCGATCAGGAGTTCAACGAACGCGTCGTCGCAGAGTCGGTCATCGGCGACCTCGAACCGTTCCTGGGACTGCGCTTCGAAGAGGGCGACATTCCAGCCCAGGCACGTGCGCTCTTCCTCGAGAATCGCGTTCGCATCGTGCGCGACGCAACACGCAACAGCATCACGCTGGAGCCGTCGCCACTGCCCGACGGTCGTTGGCTCGACACGTCCGATCTCACGCTGCGCGGGGTCTCGCCAATCCATCTGACCTATCTCCGAAACATGAACGTCACGGCGTCTGCGTCGTTGGCGATCGTCGTCAACGGAGCGCTGTGGGGCCTGATCTCCGGGCACCACTACTCGGGCCCCCGTCTGCTCGACTCGAACGCCGAGTATCTGGCCGGGTTGATCTCCGACCTCGTGTCGATGCAGGTCGCGTCGATCGAAGAGATCGGGCGCGCCGACATCCGTCGAGCGCACGGTCACGACGTCGCAGAAGTGCTGTCGGCGGTCGGAGCCGGCGAGTCGGTCCTCGACGGGTTGGTCGAACGCGAACAGCAATTGCTCCGAATCGCCGATGCGACCGGCTGCTCGGCCCGCCTCGGCGGTCGCACTCGTTCGGTCGGTTCCGTGCCTCCAGCGCCGGTACAAAATGCAATTTTCCGCTACCTCGACGCCGACTGCGGGGAGACGGCTCGCGACGGCCCCGTGCAGATCGAATCGCTCGGCGCCGTGGTCGGAGAGGCAGTCGGGCACGAGACCGTCGCCGCCGGGGTGCTCGCACTGCTCTTGAGTCGTGACGTCGGGAACTGGATCGTGTGGTACCGACCGGAGGTGATCGAGACCGTCACCTATTCGTACCGTCCCGACCTCGATGTCGAGGTCGACGGGTTGAACCCGCACAACTCGTTTGCGAAGTACGCGGCGACCGTGCGAGGCCGATGCACGCCGTGGGGCGACGCGGCCGAAGTTGCCTCCGAACTCCGGTCGGCACTCGGAGCGATCGTGTTCCAGCAGACCGAGCACCTCGCCCGCAGTGCCGCTGCCCTGCGAGTTGCGAACCTCGAGCTCGACCGGTTCGCCTACGTGGCGGCCCACGATCTGAACGAGCCGCTGCGCGGAATCGGCAACTACGTCGACCTGCTCCGAGAGGACTTCGGTGGGGTGCTCGGTGGCGACGGTGTGATGTAGATCGATGCCGTCAGTCGACTCGCGACCCGGACGGGCGGGCTCGTCGAGAGCCTCCTGACCTACGCGACCGCCGGAGGCTCCGATCAGCGGTACCGGCCCGTGCCCCTGCGGTCGATCGTGGACGACGCGATCGAGTTCGTCGGAGCGCGCCTCGACGGGAGTGGGGCGGCCGTCGTCCTCCACGACGAACTCACGCTGTTCGGTGACCGGGTCCAGCTCGTGCAGATCTTCTCGAATCTGCTGTCGAATGCGGCCAAGTACGGCCGCGCCGGCGTGTCGCCGGTGATCGACATCACGGCGTCGACGCTCGACGAGACGGCGCGCGGTCGGGAGATCTGGCGCCAGTACGACGTCGACCGAACGTCGCCGGCCGTGATCGCCGTGCGTGACAACGGCATCGGCGTGCCGGAGGAGCATCGCGAACACATTTTCGAGGTGTTCCGGCGGCTGCACGGGCACGACGAGTTCGGTGGCGGCTCCGGAGCCGGTCTGACGATCGCCCGTCGGATCGCCGAACGTCACGGCGGGGCGCTGTGGATCGAGCCGAACCGTCCACACGGGTCGACGTTCCTGCTCGCCTTGCCCCGTGACGCGGTCGACGACCTGCCTCGCAACGAACCGGTGGCGACGTGAGTCGAACGCTGACGACGACCACCACCAGGGTGATCGACCGCCTTCGGGCGGGTACGGCGTCGGCGCACGAGCGCCTGGATGCCCAGTTCGCATCGGCCGGCTGGCTCGACGACCCGGCCGGCCTGGCCGATTGCCTCACCGTGATCGCCGGATGTCACGGGGCGGTCGAACGACTGATCGCGCACTCCCCGCTGGTTCGGATCACCGGGCACGGCCCGAAATGCGATCTCCTCGAGCGCGATCTCGACACGCTCGGTCGCCGAGGCGCGCCGGTCGTCGTCGACGTGCCGGTCCCCGCATTCGCGATCGGCGACGACGCTGTGCTCGGCATGCTGTACGTGATCGAGGGGTCAACTCTGGGGGGCAGACGCATCGCCGGCATGGTTCGCAGCGCATTCGACGCCCCGTGGTCGTCGGCGACCACGCTGCTCGACCCGTACGGCGCAGACACACCGATCAGATGGCGGCGCACCCTGGCGACGATCGAACAGCACGTCACCTCGCCCGAGCGGTGCGTCGAGGCGGCGGCCTGGGCCTTCGGGCTGTTCGCAATTCAGCTCGCAGAGGCGGGAGGGGTCCGATGAACGACCGCCGCGACGGCCGCGCGACGGCTGGCGACGAGGCGACGCTCGAGGGCCGGACTGCGCTGGTGATCGACGACAGCGTCGACAACCGGTTCTTCATCCGGCGGTGGCTCGCCAAGCACGGTGCCGTGGTGATCGAGGCAGCGAACGGCGCCGAAGGGCTGGAACTCGCACGGCAGCTGCCCGACCTGGTCGTGTGCGACGTCCGGCTCCCGGACATGGACGGACGCGACGTGACCGCATCGATCAAAACCGACCCGATGCTTCGCCAGATCCCCGTCATCCAGCGTTCGTCGATCGCGATCGACCTCGACGACCGGGTCGGTGGATTGTCGTCCGGTGCCGACGCGTATCTCGTGGAGCCGATCGACGAAGAACTCCTCATCGCCACGGCCATGTCGCTGCTCCGGTTCCAGCGTGTCTCGCAGCAGCTCGAGGCTGCGCTGTCGGTCGATGTGACCGGGATCTTCGACTGGTCGATCGACGCAGGCCGCGTCCGGTGGAGCGAGTCGCTCGAACTCATCCACGGTCTCGCTCCGGGTGGATTCGGCGGGGCCTACGACGACTTCCTGGACACGGTCCACCCCGCCGACCGCGATCGTGTGGTCGACAACCTCGCTGCCAGCCTCGAGGGCGATCACACGGTTGCGCTGGACTTCCGGTTCGTCCGGGCCGACGGTTCACACGGATGGATGGAGAGTCGGGGCAGCATTTTCCGGGATCGCGACGGGCGTCCGATCCGTCTGCTCGGTTTGTCCCAAGACGTCACCGACTCGATGATCGAACGGTCTCGCGTCGATCAGCTCCGCCGGCTCGCGAGCGCGCTCAACGCAGCTCGGAGCAGCGACGCGGTGTTGTTCGCAGCACAGCGCGAGCTGCACGGTTCGGGGGTGGCTCTGTCGTGGGCCGAACGTGACGACGAACCGGCCGGAGGAGTGATCTACATGTCGGTGATCGGCGGCCGCCGACTCGACTTGGTCCGGTCGACCGCCGACGCGCAGGTGACGGACAACCAAGCGCGGCAATCGGCGATCTCACGAGTGGCGCCATGGAGCGTGCACTGCTGTTCGAGACCGAACGCAACAACGCCGTGGCGCTGCAGCATGCCCTGCTCCCTGCATCGATGCCGTTGATCCCCGGATGGAGATTGGATGGGCAGTACCTGGCGGCGTCCAGCACCGACCGCCTCGGCGGTGACTTCTACGACGTCGTCGAGCTCGATCGGTCGTTCCTCGTGGTACTCGGTGACGTCGCTGCTCGGTCTCGGTTCCGGTGTCGTCGACCTGAACCTCGATGATCGCGCGGTCATCGTGGTAGCACGTCAACCGTCCAACGCAGGCTGATCCTGCAGCGTGGCGGCCGCGGACCGACGTCGCCGGCTGATTACATCAGTGTTGTTTGATGTCGGTTCAATGACGGAGATGTTGCGGTTGTGTGACGGGAGGAGTAGACCTGTGGTCGGCCTCGTTCCGATGGACGTGCCGCACCACACCATGACTCGCAACGACCACTCTGTCCCGTTCGACCACGACCGCTCCGAAGCCTCCGACATGACCCAAGAATTCTGGGGACCGTCGCGTGGCTGGGCCGGGCGCGACGACACCGGTCGCATCGAACGCCGACCCGCCCTCGAACCGTCCGACGATACGACCGGTGCGATGCGTGCGCTTCGCGACGGCGTGACGGCCTTCCGACCGCAGCGGTTGGATCGTCGTGACCCGTCCGGTTCCATCGCACGGACGCGTGTCCATGGTGCCGGGCCGGATGCGCCGGCTTCACCGGCGACCCGTGATGCGTCGCTCGGCGAACTCGCAGGTGGGCGGCCCCGACGACATGAGGTGGCAGACGATGCGATCGCCTCCCACGACGCGTTCGACTGGGACTTCGACGCCGACGATCACGTCGCAGCGTTTCGCGACGAAATCCCGCTCACACCGACGCCCGCACGCGCGAGTCGCCTCGGCCTGGGCGCCGTCGATCCGCTGCTCGCCCGACTCGGGGCGCTGGCCGTCGTCGGCGTGCTCCTCGTACCGGTGGCGCTTGCGCTGCGCCCGTCCGACTCTGCTGCGCAAACCGTTCGCAGCGACGTGCCTGCCGCCGAGTTGGAGAGCGTCGGCTCCGGAGCGCAGGCTCCGGAAACCGGCTTGCCGGACCTCGCCACGACCGCACCGGCGGCCACTGGGGCTCCCACCGTCGCAGGGGACGCAGCGACGAGTACGAGCGCAACTGCGGCCCCTGCGTCCAATGGCGAAGCGGCGAGTGTCGCGACCGCTGGCACTTCCGTGAGCGAGCAGGCTGACGAACTCGCCGCTTCGCCATTGGACGACGTGGCTCAGTCCGAGCCGGCGGAACAGAGCACGGCCATCGACGACGCTGCGACGGCCGACGTCACCGCCGAGCGGATCATCCCCGACTGTTCCAACACCTACGCCGCAACGTCGGGCGACTCCTGGTACGCCATCGCCGATGCCGCCGACGTGTCACCGAGTGCACTGATGTCGCAGAACAGCGCCACCGCCGACACCGTGATCCTCCCGGGGGACACGGTCTGCCTGCCGGCCGGAGCGTCGGTCGTGCGGTCGACCCCGGCTTCAACGAGCGCGCCGGCCACGACGAACGCCCCGTCCACGAACGCCCCGGCCACCACGAGCGCTCCGGCCACGAAGGCGCCGACGACGAATGCTCCGGCCACGACCTCCCCGCCGACCACTGTGGCGCCGGCCAAAACGGCTGGCCCGGCTTCGGTCGAGCAGGTGAAGCAGATGATCCGCGACACCTGGCCGGCAGATCAGCACGAGATGGCTTTTTTCATCGCCAATCGCGAAAGCGGGTTCGATCCTCGGGCCGACAACAACTTCTGCTGCTACGGCGTGTTCCAGATCTACTTCGAGGTCCACAAGGGCTGGCTGGACGATTTCGGCGTACACACCGCATCCGACTTGTTCGACGCCGAGAAGAACATCGCGGCGGCGTACCGGATCTATCAACGATCCGGCGGTTGGGGCCCCTGGGGCTACTGAGCCCTCTGGGGGCACGAACCGGGGTTCCGTTTCCGTCGGGCGGGCTCTACACTGTTGCCGCTCAGCGCCCGTAGCTCAACGGATAGAGCATCTGATTACGGATCAGAAGGTTGGGAGTTCGAATCTCTCCGGGCGCGCTGGACAGATCAGGAGTTCCACCAGGTCTGATGACGACACGAGGGCCTCGCCATGTGGTGCGGCCCTCGGGCGTTTTTGGCCGCATGTCCTCACGGATGGATCTCGGCGGTACGTCCGAAGATACGGAGCCATCGACCCCAGATCGGCGAATACGCCGACTGTGATGACACCGACCATCGCGACCCCGAACGACACGGCGGCCCATCGGCCGGAGACTCCAACCTGGATTGTCGTCTACTCGAACTACTTCGGCGCGCGAACGTTCCCACACGGAGGCGCAGCGCACGCCCATTGTCCAGGCCGTTGGAATCAGCTACTTCACCGACCGACAGTTGACCGCCCCACTCGGGCTGAACGGAGCCACTTCCCATGCGTATCTCTCGCAAGCATGCAATCACGCTGGCGGCGGTCGGCGTGTCAGCGTCGTTGGCGGTGACCGGTGTCGTGCTCGCCCACGACGGCGCCAGCGCCAATGACGGCGCCATCGACAACGCCGGCGCGACACACGGCCATCACGATGCCCAACACGGGGGCGACGAAGGTCACCTCGACCCTGTCAGTACGAACGTCGAAGTTGTCAGCAAGCTGAAACTGATGAACGTCGAGCCCGGCAAGATCGCGGACGTCGGCGTACTCAACGGCTATGCGTATCTTGCGGCCTGAGGCGGCGAGACCTGCACCAAAACGGCGTCTACGTAGTCGACATCAAGAACCCCGCAGCACCGAAGCAGGTGGCCTTCGTCCCGTCGAAGGAGGGCAGCGCTCCCGGCGAGGGCGTGCAGGCCGTGAGCATCAGTACCAAGTACTTCACCGGCGACATCCTGCTGACCAACAACGAGAAGTGCAAGGAGAAGGTCGGCTTCGGCGGCATGAACATCTACGACATCTCCAAGCCGACCCGTCCGACACCGCTCGCCGTTGGTATCGGTGACTCGACCGTCGCCGGGCAGGGAAAGAAGGACGCCAACGACATCCACAGCGTGTTCGCCTGGGATGCCGGCGACAAGGCGTATGCCGTTCTCGTCGACAACGAGGAGGGCGCCGACGTCGACATCTTCGACATCTCCAACCCGAAGAAGCCCGTGCTCGTGAAGGAGTACGACCTCGACCGCGATTTCCCCCAGATCATCCAGGCAACGCCTTCGTCACTCACGTCGGTCTTCCTCCACGACATGGTCGTCAAGGAGATCGGCGGCAGACAGATCATGTTGGCGTCGTACTGCGACGGCGGCTACGTCCAGCTCGATGTCACCGAGCCGGCAGATGCCACGTACATCGGCGACACCGATTTCGCCGATCCCGATCCCGAGGCAGCGGAGTCGGGCCTCACCGTTGCGCCCGAAGGCAACGCCCACCAAGCCGAGTTCACCAAGGACGACCAGTTCGTCCTCGCAGCCGACGAGGACTTCAGTCCCTACGCCATCACGGCCACGACCTCCGGCGGTGCTGCGATCACCGCCAGTTCCGGAGACGGCACCACACAACTGGCCGAGGGCGAGACCCTCGGCGGCCAGACGGTGTTCGTCGGACGGGCCTGCAACATCGATCCGGCAGTACCGCCGGGCTCCGACGGCGACCAGATCGCCGTGGTCGAGCGCGGTGAGTGGACGTTCACCGAGAAGGTTGCCAATGTCATCGCCGCCGGCGGGTACGAGGCCGTGAGGTGACGAACGTGCCGGACAGACCCCAGAGCGAGCAACCTCACGAGCGCACGAGCGGAGGTCACGTTCACGCTCACACCGACCCGCCATCGATCCACCCGCTCGCGGGCCGCTTCTTGTGGTCAGTCGTGGCTGCATGTGCGGTCGTCACGCTGCTCGCCGTCGCGCTGTTGTGGCCGGGCGGCTCCAACGGTGAATCCAGCGACCCCAACGTCCGGTCTCGGATCGGTGCTCAGGAACGCTGCGTCGCCAGGTGGACGAGTGCCTCGGCGCCGTCCGGGATGCGTACCCCGTCCAGTACACGAGGATCGAGCGGTCCGTGACCGTGGAGGACGCTCACGTCGCCCGTCGACTCGAGGACCACCGCGAGCGCCTGTTCGAGATCGACGACGTTCGCCTCGCGCAGCTTGGCGTAGACGTCCGAACGGGTCACACGACTCGAGCGGAGGGCTTCGTCGACGAACACGCCGTTCGCCATGATCAGGAGCGGTTCGTTGTCGACGACATCGGACAGTCGAGTCCGTTGACGGAGCATCGCGATCAACGCCTGGAACGTCAGCAGCGAGACGATCGCGAGTGCTGCGTTGACGATCGGCACCGACGACGACGCACCCGCGGCCAGGATCGATCCGAGCGCAACGGTGACTGCGAAATCGAAGCTTGACATTTTCGACAGCGACCGCAAGCCGACCACGCGGATCACACCGACGAGCCACATCAGGATCAGAACCGCCGAGACCACGATCAGTCCGAGGTCGGTCCACGTCGACATCAGCCAGTTGTGCATGATGGTTCAGCGTCCCCGAGGATCGGCGAATCGAAACCGGGTGAGCGATGGCACGCGACCGGCGCGTACTGTCGGGACCCATGCCTGACGTCGGTGCGCTCATCGAGCGAGTGATGGCCGGCGATCCTGCGTTCATCGCCGATCCGTACCCGGTGCTGAACGAACTCCGGGAGACGACGCCGATCGTTCGGGCAGGGCCCACAGACCGGTGGATGCTGACGCGCTTCTCGGACGTGCACGCGACGCTGCGCGACCGGCGCCTTGGTCGGGAGTACCGCCACCGGTACTCCCACGACGACCTGGGTCGTCCCGAGCCCGACCCACGCTGGTCCGATTTCCACGAGCACGAATCCTGGTCGCTGCTATCGCTCGAGCCGCCTGACCACACCCGCATCCGGCGGCTGATCTCGAAAGTTTTCACGCCCAGTTCGATCGCCCTGGTGCGGCCGCGCGTCGCTGCGATGTCTGACCAACTCCTCGACCGGTGTCTCGACCTCGGCGAGTTCGACCTGATCGCCGACTTCGCCCAGCCGTTCTCCGTCGCCGTCATCTGCTCGATGCTCGGCGTGCCGGTCGCCGACACCCCACGCCTGCTTGCCTGGTCGCACGCAATCGTGAAGATGTACGAGTTGGAGGCCGACGAGGCGGTGCAGGTCGCGGCGAATCGCGCCGCACGGGAGTACATCGACTACACCCGCGGACTGATCAGGCGCAAGCGTCGCGATCCGGACGATCTTCTCGTCTCACAGTTGGCGCAGGTCGAAGACGACGGCGATCGGCTCACCGACGGCGAGATCATCTCGACCACGATGGTGCTCGTCGAAGCCGGTCACGAGGCGACCGTGAACACGCTCGGGAACGGCATGCGGGCACTCATGCACCACCCGCGCGAGTGGGACCGTCTGGTGAACGGCGACGTCGAACCAGCGGCCTCGATCGAGGAGCTGCTGCGATGGGACCCGCCGTTGCAGATGTTCGAACGGTGGGTCCTCGAACCAGGGGTCGTGATCGCCGACCACGAGTTCGCCGTCGGCGAGGAGGTCGCGATGCTGTTCGGCGCCGCACAGCGTGACCCGAGACGCTTCGACGACCCCGACCTTTTCGACATCGGACGTAACGACCCCGCCCACATCGGCTTCGGAGGCGGGATCCACTTCTGCATCGGCGCGCCGCTCGCCCGCCTCGAACTGACGCGCTCGGTCGAGGGGATCGTCCGCCGGTTCCCGAACCTGTCACTCGCCGCCGAACCGGAGTACCACCCGACGTTCGTGATCCGTGGCCTGCGCGAGCTCCGTCTATCGAAGTAACGCACTGTTCGAGGTCTGTTCCCCTCGCTGGAACAGCCGACCCCGCTGATACGGTAACGAGCGTCTTGGGTGGGTCGCCTCGCTTGGGTGTTCAGCGCCGATTCACGTCGCCGGTAGGCGATTCGCTCGGTTTCACACAGAGAGCGAGGAATCATGGCGAAGGCCAAGAAGAAGGTCACTCGATGGTCGGACGGTTCGATCGACGTCGAGGACCTCGCACCCACCGAGCGCATCGCGCACGAGTTGGTGAGTGAATTCGCCGACCTCGCTCCGTCCGTCGAAACGATCATGGAGGCCGACATCAGCGACGACGGCCGGATCGAGGCGCTCGAGCTGTTCCGGACATCGTTGGGTGGCATCGGTGACCCCAACCGCAATCCGCGGGTGGCGATCGAGGCCGCCGGCGGTACGCCGCCGCCCTACAAGACCGAGTGATCGACCGGGCGGCTGTCCGTGTGCGGCAACCGTGTGGTCTGCAAACTTCAGTTGAAATGACCCCGGTGAGCATCAAGCCCCGTGACGTGCTGTCGATGAAAAACCATGCGAATCGTGAGGCGTGCGGCCCTCGTGTTCAGCCTCGTGCTGATCGTTGCGATCGCAGTTGGCTACGTTGCGCGAACCACCGAACTGGCACGTGACCGAGATCACGATCTGACGGCGGCGGCGGCCCTCGGAGCTGCCCGCCTGAGCGCGGTCATCGACGCCACCAGCGTCGCGTCGCAGACCGTCACCGACCGGGAAGGGTCGTCGGCAGCGTCTGCGCTCGCATCGGTGTACCCCGAACTGGGCGTGTGCGTCGTCTCTGCCGATGCGCGGACCTGTCTCGGTGGCGGCCCGGTTCCGACCGACGATGTGCTCGACCAGGCGATCGAGGAACGGGCCGCCGCCGATCGCGCCGACTCGGTCACCGTGTACGACTCACTCCTCTCGATCGAAGCAATCGGTCCAGAGGTCACGGTGATCTCGGTCGGGCCCGCCGACCTGATGGCAACGAGCAACGGACACACCGTGTGGGCCACCGCACTCCTGCCGGCCGCTTTCGAGGCGAACTCGTTCCAGGTGGGCCAGGGTGCACGGCAGACCTGGGCGCCGGTCGACTCGACAACGGGCATCTTCGTGATCGCAGCCGGCGACAACGCGGTCCGACTCCCGTTGGACGAGTTCCGCTTCTACGTCGTCATCTGCTCCCTGGCGGTCGTGCTCCTCCTGCTCGCCAGTGTGACGATGGTGACCGAACAACGCAGCCTGCACGAGCGCGCCAGCTTCGACTCGCTCACCAGGTTGCCGAACCGCGGCGAGTTCGAACGCCGGGCGGTCGACCTGCTGTCCGCGGCAGAGCGCTCGGACTCCGGTGTCTGCCTGCTCCTGTTCGACCTCAACGAGTTCAAGCAGGTCAACGATACATACGGACACATGGCCGGCGATCAGATGCTGCGCCTGGTGGGAACCCGCCTCCGCAAGGCCGTACGCGACGACGATGTGGTTGCCCGGTGGGGCGGCGACGAGTTCGTCGCGATGATGCCCGGGATCACGACCGAGGAAATGGGTTCGCGACGGGCTCGCCAACTCGCCGAACAGATCAGTGGCAGAGCCCGTCTCGAAGGCATCAGCGAACCGCTCCGAGTGAAGGTCAGCGTGGGCGTCGCGATCTGGCCTGACCACGGAACGGAACTGGACGACCTCGTGATCGCCGCCGACCAGGCAATGTACGAGGCCAAGCGGCAGGGTGTGATGTGCCACATCGCCGACGCGGTGCCTGCGACCAACAAGCCACTCGTCGCCGCCACGAACTCCGCCTGACCCGTCGCGCCGACGCCTCGCCCGGGAGTACGGGATCGGACCTGTCTACGCTGGAGGTGTGACCGATCTCGCCAGCCCGATGACGTCGAAGCTCGCCGGGTTCGGCACCACGATCTTCGCCCAGATGTCCGCGCTCGCGGCCGAGACCGGGGCCATCAATCTGGGGCAGGGTTTTCCCGACAGCGACGGACCGCCCGAAGTCCTCGCGGCTGCGATCGAAGCGATCCGGAGCGGCGTGAACCAGTATCCGCCAGGACCGGGGATGTCGGTTCTGCGGGAGGCGATCGCCGAACATCAGGAACGGTTCTACGGGCTGGCATTCGACCCGGACACCGATGTCGTCGTGACCGCCGGCGCCACCGAGGCACTAGCCGGAGCCTTGCTCGGGATGCTGGACGACGGTGACGAGGTGGTCCTCTTCGAGCCCATGTACGACAGCTATCAGGCCTGCATCGCGCTCGCCGGCGGGATTGCGAAACCGGTGGTGCTGGAACCCGACGACACCGGACGATACGGCTTCGATCGCGAGCGGTTCGTGGCGGCGTGCACGGCGCGCACGAAGCTGATCCTGCTCAACACGCCACACAATCCCACTGGCAAGGTGTTCACCCGCGACGAACTGGCCTTTATCGCTGACGTCGCTCAGCAGCGAGACATCCTGGTGGTCACCGACGAGGTGTACGAGCACCTCGTGTTCAGCGGTGCCGAGCACATCCCGATGGCAACGCTGCCGGGGATGCAGGAGCGGACACTCACGATCTCGTCGGGCGGCAAGACGTTCAACACGACGGGCTGGAAGATCGGCTGGATGTGTGGGCCAACTCCGATGGTCGATGCGGCCAAGACCGCGAAGCAGTTCCTGACGTACGTGAACGGCGCTCCGTTCCAACCGGCGATCGCCGTGGGCCTCCGTCTCCCCGATTCGTTCTACGACACGGTGCGGGTCGACCTCGAGGTCAAGCGCGACCGGTTGCGCCGAGGCCTCGACGCAGCCGGGTTCGTCACGCACACGCCGGAGGCGACGTACTTCACGACCGTGGACATCCGCCCGGTGTGGCCCGACGGAGACGGGATTGCGTTCTGCCTCGACCTGCCCGAGCGCATCGGCGTCGTCGCGGTTCCGACGCAGGTGTTCTACGCCAACCCGCAGCACGGCCGACACCTCGTCCGGTTCGCCTGCTGCAAGCAACTCGACGTGATCGACGCGGCGGTCGAGCGCCTCGCCACCCTGGGCTGACACGCTCGATCGCGCCCGGTCAGCCCATCAGGTCAAGGCCCGGACGCACCACTCCAATAACCAGCTGAGGTAGCTGTAGAGCGCGTACTCGGCGGAATCCTCGTGCTCGTCGTCGACTTCGTCGATCGCCGGATCGTCGGTGACCTCGAGCATGTTGCCCAGCACGAGGCGGATCGAGTTGATCGACTGCATGACTGCGACGAGGCGGCCTTCGTCGAGCGACTCCATCGACGTCAACGCCTCGTCGATGATGTCGAAGGCGGACAGCTTGGACTGCACCAGTTCGTCTCGCATCAGCCGCTGGTACTCGGCTTCCATGTCCGCATCGTCCGGGTAGGCGACCGGGAACAGCCGGAGGAGCAGTTGCGATGCCTCGGCGTCGGGCTCGGGGTCGGTGAGCAGCGCCCGCAGTTCACCGACCAGGCGGGTGATCAGCGCAGTCTCGTCGGTGCCGATCTCGATCACGTAGCGGTCGCCCTTGCGGCGAACCGGACCCCGAAAACGATTCATCGATGCTCAGGCATCGGTGCCGTCTTTCTCCATCGTCGCCCACAACCCGTGTTCGTGCAGTCGGAACACGTGCATCTCGGCCTGTTCACGGCTGCCGTTGGCGACGACCGCCCGGCCCTTGTGGTGCACGTCGAGCATCAGCTCGGTCGCCTTCGCCTCGGAGTAGCCGAACAGCTTCTTGAGCACGAGGGTGACGTAACTCATCAGGTTCACGGGGTCGTTCCACACCAGGACGATCCACGGATGATCCGGCGCGACGTGCTCGTCGATGCTTGGTTCTTCGACCCGAGTCGGCTCGAGGGTGATGGGCACCTCCCCAGTGTGCCCGCGCCGACCCCCAACCAGACGACACGACGTTGGCCGCTTCCCGCACCACCCCGTACGATGGCGGATCATGGCAGTCGGCAGCCGCCCCCTCGTTCCATCACGGCTGGCGCCGGGTGGCATCGCTCACGGCCCCCGCCGAACCGCCACATCGACCGTCGGCTCGTACGTCGCGTTGACGAAACCGCGGATCATCGAACTGCTGCTGATCACGACGGTGCCGACGATGGTCGTCGCCGAACGAGGGTGGCCGTCGACCTGGCTCGTGCTCGTGACGCTGATCGGAGGCACCCTCGCCGCCGGCGGAGCCAACGCGATCAACATGTACATCGATCGTGACATCGACAAGTTGATGGATCGCACCAAGAACCGGCCGCTGGTCACCGGAGTGATCGAACCGCGCGACGCCCTCGTGTTCGCGATCGCGCTCGAGGTCGTGGCGTTCGCCGTGCTCTGGGCCGGCGCCAACCTGCTCTCCGCGGTGCTGGCGCTCTCGGCGACCGCGTTCTATGTCGGTGTGTACACGATGTGGCTCAAGCGAACGAGCCGACAGAACATCGTGATCGGTGGTGCGACCGGCGCCGTGCCGGTACTCGTCGGTTGGGCAGCCGTGCAGAACAACGTGGCGTGGACACCGATCGTGCTGTTCGCAGCGATGTTCTTCTGGACGCCGCCACACTTCTGGGCGCTCGCGATCAAGTACGCCGACGACTACCGCGCTGCAAACGTGCCCATGCTGCCGGCGGTCGTGCCGTTCGAACATGCGATCCGCCAGATGATCGGCCACACGCTCGCGATGGTCGCCTGCACGCTGATTCTGATCCCCGTTGCCGACCTCGGCGTGCTCTACTCGGTGACGGCCGTGGTGATGGGTGCCGTCTTCATCGGCGCGACCGTCTGGCTGGGGCGGCACCCGACTGCGTCGGCGTCGATGCGAGTGTTCGGCTACTCGATCACGTACGTCACCGTGCTGTTCGGCGCCATGACGCTCGACATCCTCCTGTAGCGGCGACCCAACGTCCGACGTCACAGTTCGGCCGCGCGCCCTGCATGCGGTGAGCGCCCCGACGATCACCGGCACCGTCGCCGCGTCTTGACCACGCCCCGTTTCCGAGTCGTTGATCGATTCGATCGCGTCGACGCTCGCGGGATCTCGAACCTGATCGATCCGGGGAACTCCGCTCGTGTCGGGGTTGCCGGAGGATCGTCGCGTTCGACGGCGGAACCGTCGGTGGATGCGCTGGTGGATTTCCTGCGCCGTGGGTCTCGGCCAGTAGTGTTCGGTCGGTAGTCTCGTGGCGTCCATCCGGGTCTCGCGGCTGCCGTACGTCGGTACGACCGGCCATCAACCGAGCCCGCACGAACCCAGTCCAGCCAACCGAGCCGCACACACAAGGAACCCAACACGTCCCATGACGACGATTGACACACGTCCTGACACCGCGGTGCCGGGTGAACAGCCCAGCGACTCCGCCGTGGTGTCGTTCTTCGTGGGCGCTGCCGGTTGGGTCGTCTCGACCGATCACAAGCGGATCGGCCGTCTGTACCTGGCCGCCGGATCGCTGGCCCTGCTGGCGACATCGGTGATCGGGTTGATCCTCGGCCTCGAACGGGTCGACGACAGCGCGGCGCTCCTCGACGCCAACGCGCTCCTGCAGGTCTTCCAGGCGTATCGAGTCGGGTTGGTGTTCGGCGCTGTGCTCCCGCTCGCCCTCGGCCTGTCGATCGCCGTCGCTCCGATGCAGCTCGGCGCCCGTTCGATTGCGTTCCCTCGCCTCGCGCTGGCCGGCTTCTACTCGTGGCTCGGCGGTCTCGTGCTCGCCATGGCTGCGCTCGGTGCCAACGGCGGCATCGGGGGTGGCGACAGCAACGCCGTCGATCTGTTCCTCGCCGGTCACGGTTTGATGATCCTCGGGCTGCTGGCCTCCGCCGTGTGCGTGGCGGCGTCGGTGTTGACCACGCGGGCGCCGGGCATGACGCTGCGTCGTGTTCCGCTGTTCTCCTGGTCGGCACTGGTCGGTTCGCTCGGCATGCTGCTCGTGCTGCCGGTTGCGTTCGGATCGATCGTCTACCTGTTCATCGACCACCGCTACACCAGCCTCAACTTCGGTGGTTCCGAAGGGATTGCGGCGTGGGTCGGGTGGATCTTCTCCGTTCCGGCGGTCGTCGCGTTTGCGCTGCCGGCGATCGGCGTCGCCGCAGAACTCGTGCCGGTCACGTTCCGGGCCCGTCAGGCCGTTCGCGGCGTCGCATTCGCAGGCATCGCACTCATCGGGGTCACGGCCCTGTCCGCCCTCACCCAGCAGAACACGCACGCCGTGACGTTCGACTCGTCACCGCTGACCTTCATCGAAGGCGCGATTCCGTTCGTCCTGCTCGCCGGTCTCCCACTGCTCGGCCTCCTGATCGTCATGGGGCTCGGCGGGCTGACCGCCAAGCAAGGGTCGTCGGTCGGCCGCCCACGGATCGCAGCGCCCTTCGTGTTCGGGTTCTTCGGGCTCGGGATGATCGCAGTCGGCCTGATCGGCAATGCGCTCCAGGGCATCACCGACCTCGAACTCGTCGGCACCACCTTCGAAGAGGGTGCAACCCTGTACGTCGTGTACGGCGCAGCGCTGTCCGTGATGGGCGGGGCCGTGTTCTGGGCGCCGAAGATGTGGGGTCGCACGATCGCCGACAAGCTCGTCATGCCACTCGCGCTGCTCGGCGTCACCGCAACGGTGCTGGCCGCGCTCCCGCTGTACCTGGCTGGGTTCGTCGGGCAGCTCGGTGGGATTCCCGCCAACGACCCGGAGGTGTCGGCGATCCTGTCGCTCGACGGCGTCGACGGCGGCGCGCTCTGGATGACCCTGTCGCTCATCGGCCACGGCCTGATGGCCCTCACCGTGTTCGCCTTCGTCGGCCTGATGCTGAAGGCTTTCGCCGGGAACGGCGAGATGAGCGAAGCGAACCCGTACGGTGGACATACCGTGGAGTGGACATCGCCGTCGTCGCTCGCACCGCACGCCAACTACGAACACGTGCCCACCGTCGCATCGGCGACTCCCCAGTTCGACATGACCGCCGATGGGAGCCACTCGTGAGTCAGCTCGCTCTGCCCGCCGCCGCCATGCCGGCCCCGCGCCGACAACTGTTCATCGGCACCGCTCTCGCGTGCACCGCAGCAACGATGATGATCGGCTCGATGCTCGCCGTGTGGGTGCTGCTCCGGGAGCGGTACCTCACCGAAGGCTTCGCCGGCGCGGCCGTCGACCGGTTCCCCGGCAAGTACATCGTTCCCGAGGTCGCCAGCAACGTCATGCTGATGACCGTCTGGGCGCTGTGTCTGTTCGCCCAGTGGGCCGTGTACGCCGGGAATCGGGGCGATCGTGCTCACACTGCACTCGGGCTCGGCGTATCGGCGCTGATGGCGATCGCGTTCATCAACGCCCAGGCGTTCATCTACGTCGACATGGGCGTCGTCATCCATGACACGTACTACGGCACGCTCTTCTACGCACTCACCGGCTCCATGCTTGCCCTCGTCGCCGCAGGGCTCGTCTACACCACCGTGGCGGCGTTCCGTGCGCTGTCCGGCCGTCTCGGCGAGACCGAGATCCTGTCGTCACACGCCCTGTACTGGTATTTCATCGCCGTCGCCTACAGCGCGATCTGGTTCGTCGTCTACGTCACGAAGTGAGTGAGTCTGCCTCGATGTTCACCACCGGTTCCAAACTCCTGATCGGCTCTGCCTTCGCCGCCGCCGTATTCGCCACGGCATACGGCATCACCCAGGGCGGCGCCCTCGGCACGATCGGGCTGATCTCGGCCGCCCTCGCGCTGTCGATGCTCGCTGCACTCAACATCATGGTCCGCGACTCGAACGTCTCGGCGATGGACCACGCAGCATTCGAATCCTCGCCGGCTGCGCAGGCGTCGGCTCGCCCGAGTCTGTGGCCGTTGCTGGTGGCGATCGGTGCGACCACCCTCACGCTCGGGCTCGTGACGAGCCGTGCGTTCTTCATCCTCGGGCTGGTGGCGATCATCGCCGGCGGGCTCGAATGGCTGGTGCAGGGTTGGAGCGAACGGGCGTCATCGGAGCTTGCATACAACGCATCGGCGCGCAATCTGCTCGCCGACCCGCTCGAACTTCCGGTCGCCGGTGCCGCAGGCGCGGCGGTGGTCGTGTATGCGTTCAGCCGGGTCATGCTCGGGCTCCCGAACAAGTCCTCGACCGTCGTGGCATTCGCCGTGCTCGCCGCGATCGTCGTTGCGTCCGGGGCGTTTGTCGGGACGAAACGAGGCCTCTCCCGTGCCGCGATGACCGGTGCGTTCTCGGTCGCGATCGTGGCGCTGATCGCCGCCGGTGCCGTCTTCGGACTGCTCGGCGAACGCGCCACCGAAGAGCACCACACCACCGCCTACATCGCCGAGGAGAACGAGTGCGGCGTGGCGCCGACCGAAGCCGACGAGGGCGCCAGCCAGACGATCGGTGGCAAGTCGAACCTCGCTGCGGAAGTGATCTTCGACGGCTCCACGCTGACCTCGAAGGCAACCGGGTTCACCGGGACGTTCGACACCCTCACGCTGCCCCGGTCAAACTCCAACAACATCGCCTTCCGCAACGACTCCGGCGATGTCGCACGACTCGTCATCGAAATGCATCCGCTCGAGAACAGCGACGGGGAGCTGTCGGGCGCCGAACGGCTCTGCACCGCCCTCGTCGACGAGGGCGGCGTCCAACTCCTCACCATCGTGTTCGATCGGCCGAGTCGCGCGATCGAGGGCGGCTACGAGTTCACGGTTCCCGGTTCCGATGTCCGCCTCGAAGTGGTGGTCCCGTGAATCGCCCCGATATTCTGATCGAGAAAGTACGGACATCCCCCATGACCGATACCCGATCCCCCCGCCCATTCCTCGCACCAGTGGCTGCGCTCGGTGCCATGCTGGTGTTGGCGTCGTGCGCGTCGAACGCCCCGCAGGACACCTGGAAACCCGAGGGTGAGTACGCGCAGAAGATCCAGGACCTCCAGTGGTGGGTGTTCCTGATCGCCGGAATCGTCGGCGTGATCGTCTTCCTCGTCGTGTTGTTCGCCGTGATCAAGTTCCGCGACCGCGGCCAGGCGATCCCCGAGCAATCACACGGCAACACCCTGATCGAGTACGCATTCATCGCCGGCCCGGCCGTGCTGCTCGCCGTGATCGCAATCCCGACGGTGTCGCTGGTGCTCGAACTGAACGACACCGCGGACGCCGACTGCGTGGTCAACGTCACCGGCCAGCAGTGGTGGTGGGAGTACGACTACCCGATCGACGCCGACGGCAACATCTGCGGCTTCGCCCCGACCGCCGACGCAGCCCCGATCGTCACCAGCGGTCAGATGATCATCCCGACGCAGGCCAAGGTCGTGATCCGTGGCACGAGCCGCGACGTGATCCACTCGTTCTGGGTACCGAAGTTGAACGGCAAACGTGACATGGTGCCCGGCCGGGTTCACACATGGAACTTCCAGGCCAACCGTCCGGGGATCTACGCCGGCCAGTGCGCCGAGTTCTGCGGGTTGTCGCACGCCAACATGCGGATGGAGATCGTCGCGCTCGACGACGCCGACTTCCAGGCCTGGATCGACAACCAGCTCGAGCCGTACCAATCGCCTGCGGAAGGCACGCTCGCCGCAGCCGGTGAGACCACCTTCGCAGCCCAGTGCGCGTCCTGTCACCAGGTCGACGGTCTCACGAACGCCGACGGCGAGCTGATCATCGCCCAACCCGAGAACCGGGTGTGGAGCGGAGCAGCCCCGAACCTGACCAACCTGATGACCCGCAACACGTTCGCCGGCGCATCGTGGGATCTGTTGATCGACCAGTGCCGCGATGACGTGTGGGAGGCCGACCCGGACAAGTTCGGCGAGCGGTACCTCCAAGGCGTCGCGCCGGAGTGTCTCAACCAGATCGACCTGAAGGAGTGGCTCCGCAATGCCCCGGCGAAGAAGCCGATGTACGCAGATCCCGAGCAACTCGAGGAAACCGACGGACTCGTCCGCGGCATGCCCAACCTGAACCTGTCCGAAGACCAGATCAACGAACTGGTCGCCTACCTCCTCGAGCGGAAGTGATCTGACATGGCTCTGATCGAACGTCAGAAGACCGATGTGCTGGTTCCGGCCGTCGTCACTCCATCATCCACGTACGGCGCCTTCCGGCGTCCGGTCGAGACGACTGGCTGGAAGTCGTGGCTGTTCACGATCGACCACAAGAAGCTCGGGATCATGTACGGCGCAGCGGCGCTGTTCTTCTTCGTCGTCGGCGGTCTCGAAGCACTGCTGATCCGTGCCCAGCTGGCCGGCCCCGACGGCACGATCCTCAGCGCCGACAAGTACAACCAGATGTTCACGATGCACGCCACCACGATGGTGTTCCTGTTCGTGATGCCGATGGCGGCCGCGTTCGCGAACTACTTCGTGCCGCTGCAAATCGGCGCTCGTGACGTCGCGTTCCCACGCATCAACGCGTTCGGTTTCTGGTGCTTCCTGTTCGGCGCGATCTTCATCAACACGTCGTGGCTGCTCGGTGGCGCCGCTGACGGTGGCTGGTTCATGTACGCACCGAACTCGTCGGTGCCGTTCTCACCGACCCACGGCATCGACTTCTGGGCGCTCGGCCTCCAGATCACCGGCATCGCCTCGCTGACCGGTGCCATCAACCTGATCGTCACCGTGATCAACATGCGGGCACCCGGCATGACGCTGATGAAGATGCCGATCTTCACCTGGATGATCTTGGTCGTGCAGTTCCTGCTGCTGTTCGCGATCCCCGTCATCACCGTGGCCCTGTTCCTGCTGATGTTCCAGCGAGTTTTCGACGCGACGTTTTTCTCGGTCGAGGCGGGCGCTGATCCGTTGCTGTGGCAGCACCTGTTCTGGATTTTCGGTCACCCGGAGGTCTACATCTTGATCCTGCCCTCATTTGGCATCGTGTCAGAGGTGCTCCCGGTGTTCTCCAAGAAGCCGCTGTTCGGGTACCCCCTGGTGGTCTTCTCCGGCGCCGCGATCGGTTTCGTCGGCTGGGGCGTGTGGGCCCACCACATGTTCGCCTCCGGCCTCGGACCGATTTCCGTCGCGGTGTTCTCGGTGTCGACCATGGCGATCGCGATCCCGACCGGGGTCAAGATCGTCAACTGGACGATGACGATGTGGGGCGGCAAGATCACGTTCACGACCTCGATGCTGTTCGCGATCGGTCTGATCGTGCAGTTCACGATCGGCGGCCTGTCCGGCGTGACCCACTCGGTCGCTCCGTCGGATACCCAGCAGACCGACACGTACTACATCGTCGCCCACTTCCACTACGTGCTCTTCGGTGGCGCGATCCTCGGCATCTTCTCCGGTCTCTACTACTGGTGGCCGAAGATATTCGGCAAGATGCTCAGCGAGTCGCTGGGCAAATGGAACTTCTGGTTGATGATCGTCGGCATGAACCTGACCTTCGGCCCGATGCACATCATCGGGCTCCAGGGCCAGCCGCGGCGCATGTACCGCTGGACCGAGAACCGGGCCGGCGAAGGGTTCTTCAACCTCGGGTTCTGGAACCTGGTCGCGTCGATCGGGTCGTTCGTGCTCGGCATCGGCATCCTGCTGTTCTTCATCAACATTGTGGTCTCGCACCGCAGGCACGGTCCCGCACCGCTCGATCCGTGGGATGCGCGCTCGCTCGAGTGGATGACCACGAACCCGCCCAAGGAGCACAACTTCGACCAGATCCCGGTCGTCGGTCACCTGGACGAGTTCTTCCACCGCAAGTACGAAGACCGAGGCGACGGCGATCACCACGAGTTCGTCCAGGTCGCGACAGCCGAAGAGATCATGGCCGACCAGGAGGCGCACGCCGATGCGCACATCCACCTGCCGTCGCCGTCGTACTGGCCGATCCTGCTGGCGCTCGGCTTGCCGGTCATGGCCTACGGCGTCATCTTCAACTTCATCCTGATCCCGATCGGCGCAGCGATCGTGCTGCTCTCGATGTTCGGCTGGAGCCTCGAGCCGCACACCGCAGCCGATGCCGATTACGACCCACCACCATCGAGTGGTGGCGCCGCACTGGAGGTTGCCGATCATGGCTGACGTCGCCGTCCACGACACCGGACATGACGATCATGCGCCCGATCACGACGACCATGGCGCCCACGTCACGTCGACCGGACTGTCGAACAACAAGCTCGCGATGTGGATCTTCCTCGGATCCGAGTGTCTGCTGTTCGGTGGTCTGATCTCGACGTACATGCTGTACCGGGGTCGTCACAGCGAGAACCTCGGGCCCGATCAGGTGTGGGACATCCCGTTCACGTCGGCGTCGAGTTTCGTGCTGCTGACGTCGTCGCTTACCATGGTGCTCGCCGTCACCTCGGCCCAGCGCAAAGATGACCGTAACACCCGGCTCTGGCTGACCGTCACGGCGTTGCTCGGGTCGCTGTTCGTCGCCGGTCAGGTCTACGAGTTCACGACCTTCTACCGCGAGGGCCTGGGTTTCACCACGAGTCTGTTCTCGTCGAGCTTCTACACGCTGACCGGATTCCACGGCGTCCACGTTTCGGTCGGTGTGATCATGCTCCTCGCCACCACCGGGATGATCTCCAAAGACCGAGTGCCGGGCGACAAGGCCGAAGTCGTCGAACTGGTCGGCCTGTACTGGCACTTCGTCGACATCGTGTGGATCTTGATCTTCACCCTCGTCTATCTCATCCCGGCCTGATTCGAGAGCAACATGTCTGACATCACCGAAACCACCGAACTCGGCGAAGACTTCGATCGACCGAACGAAGCCATCAAGGAGCGAGTCGACCACGGCGAGGTCGATGTCGACGTCGAACCCGAAGATCACCCGGGTGAGCACTGGAGCGACCTGAAGTTCACCTACCTGGCGATCGGCCTGGCGGCGATCACGGCGATCGAGGTGATGATCAGCTACATGGTCGATGACCTCGGACCCGTGTTCCTGCCGGCCCTCATCATCTTGATGCTGGTCAAGTTCTTCTCGGTCGTGAGCTACTTCATGCACCTCAAGTTCGACAACCGCCTGTTCAGCCTGCTGTTCTACCTCGGGTTGGGGCTCGCCACGACCGTCTTCACGATCGCACTGTTCACGTTCAGATTCTTCAGCTCCTGACCGCGCAGGAGCGGTATCAGATGGCCGTTTCGCTCCCGTTGGGCACACTTCGGTCATACGCTTTGACGCACACACCATGACCGCCCAACTCGCCGCCGAACTGCACCCGCTGGCCTTCCAGTGGCACCCCGAGGTGTGGCTGCTCGTCAGCTTCCTGACGGGGGCGTACATCTACATGGTGCGGGTCATCGGACCCAACGCCGTTCCGGTCGGCCAGCCCGTCATCTCGAGGATGAACCGGATCGCGTTCCCGATGGCGATGCTCACGCTGTGGGTGGCATCGGACTGGCCGCTCCACGACATCAGCGAGGAGTACCTGTACTCGGCGCACATGATCCAGCACATGATGCTGAGCTACTTCCTGCCGCCGCTCGTGCTGATGGCGACGCCGACGTGGCTCGCACGGACCCTGCTCGGCCGGGGCCGGCTCTACCGAACGGTCGGCTTCTTCGCCAAGCCAGTGGTCGCCGGCGTGCTTTTCAACGCGATGGTGATGATCCTGCACATCCCGTTGCTCGTGAACGCCTCGCTCGCAAACGGTGCGCTGCACTACAGCCTGCACGTGATGGTGGTCAGCGCGTCCCTGCTGATGTGGCTGCCGGTCTGCGGCCCGGTTCCCGAGTATCGGATGGGCATCGCCGGCGCGATGATCTACCTGTTCCTCCAGTCCGTCGTGCCGACGGTCCCGGCGGCTTGGCTCACGTTTGCCGAAGGCATCGTCTACGACGCATACGACAAGCCGCTGCGCCTGTGGGGGATCAGCGCAGTCGACGATCAGCAGCTCGCCGGGGCGTTCATGAAGGTGGCCGGCGGGTTTTACCTGTGGTCGGTCGTCATCTACCTGTTCTTCGTGAAGTTCGCCGTCAAGGACAACGACGCGTACAACTTCAGGCGTTCGGGCGCGATCCCGGCTGCGGAGATCACGGGCCACGACGAAACCCGGCTGACCACCGAGGACGTCGAGCGCGCCTTTGCGAGCTCCACGCCGCCAGACGAACGCTGACGCCCGACCCGGCCCAACGAACCGCGGCGGCCGCCACTCGACCGGCCCGTTAGCCTCGCTCCCGTGATCGACGTCCGACTGCTCCGAACCGATTTCGACGACGTCCGGATGGCGATCGGCCGACGCCACGACGACGACGCACTCGCCGCCCTCGACGAGGCCCGTGAGCTCGACGTCCGCCTCCGGGAGATCGGCACCGAACGCGATCAACTCCGCGCCCGCGTCAACGAGATCTCGAAGGAGGTCGGCACCCTCCGGCGTGACGGGCACGTCGACGCGGCCGAGGCGAAGCAGGCCGAGAGCCGGGAGATCGGCGAGACCGAGAAGCATCTGGCAGCCGAACACGATGCGGTGAACGACCAGCTCCGAGAGCTGCTGCTCGTCATTCCGAACGTGCCGTTCAGCGACGTCCCCGACGGCGTCGGTGACGGCGACAACCCGGTCGTGACCGGGCCGTTCGTTCCGGACGAGTTCCCCGAGCATCAGCGGGTTCCCCACTGGGAGACCGCGGTCGAGCTCGGCATCCTCGACAACGAGCGGGCGACGAAGATCGCCGGGTCGATGTTCACCATGCAGCGTGGCGCCGGGGCGACGCTCGCCCGTGCGCTGTGCCAGCTGGCCCTCGATCGCAACGCCGACGTGCACGAAGAGATCCGGGCGCCGTCGCTGGTGTCGACGGCGACGCTCACCGCGACCGGTCAGCTGCCGAAGTTCGCCGACGACGCCTTCGCGATCGAGCGCGACGATCTGTGGTGCAGCCCAACCGCCGAGGTGCCCCTCACCTCGGTGTACGCCGGCGAGGTCCTCGATGCGAGCGACCTGCCCAAGCGGTTCATGGCCTACAGCCCGTCGTACCGGCGTGAGGCCGGGTCGGCCGGTCGGGACACGCGCGGCATGTTGCGCGCCCACGAGTTCGACAAGGTCGAGATCCTGGCGCTCGCCACGCCCGAGCACGCCCCGGATTTGCTCGACGACATGGTCGCGCGTGCCGAGGCACTGATCGTCGAGCTCGGCCTGCCGTATCGCATCATCGAGATCTGCACCGGCGACCTGGGCCAGAGCCACCATCGCAGCTTCGACGTCGAGGTGTATGCGCCCGGGGCCGACGCCTGGTTGGAGGTGTCCTCGATCAGCTGGTTCGGCGACTACCAAGCCCGCCGGGCGGACATCCGCTACCGGCCGGTCGACAGCGACGGGAAACCGGTGAAGGGAACGCAGTACGTGCACACGCTGAACGGGTCTGCGCTCGCCGTGCCCCGCGTGTGGGCTGCCATCATCGAGAACTACCGCAATGAGGACGGCTCGGTCACCGTGCCGGAAGCGCTCCACCCCTACATGCGATCCATCACCCGCATCACCTGATCTCGTGAGGATCTTGCGCATCCACTGCGCAAGATCCTCACGAGATCGGCCTGGGTTAGCGTGCGGGGGATGGACGATGGCGACGGTGGGCGGGGGCGGTTGATCCGTGAACGGCGCGTGCAGTACGAGACGGCCGGCCTCGACATCGTCGACGTCGACCCCGACCCGATGGAGCTGTGGCATCGGTGGCACCGTGATGCCTTCGACGCCGGCGTCGCCGAACCGAACGCGATGACCGTGTCCACGGTCGACGTCTACGGGGCGCCGGATGCGCGCATCGTGCTGGTCAGGGGTGCCGACGAGGCCGGGTTCGCGTTCTACACGAACTACGAGTCCGCCAAGAGCCGGCAGCTGAACGCCAACCCGGTCGCCGCCGCGACGTTCGGGTGGCTCGACCTCCACCGTCAGGTGCGCGTCCGTGGGACGGTGCGGCGGGTCAGCGAGCAGGAGAGCGACGAGTACTGGGCATCGCGGCCACGATCGAGCCAACTGGGGTCGGCCGCGTCCCCCCAGTCCGCCGTGATCGCCGACCGCTCGGAGTTGGACCGCCTCGTCGCCGCGCAGGAACTCGTCCACGAGCAGTCCGACGTCATTCCGAGGCCGGCGCACTGGGGCGGTTGGCGGCTCGCACCGGATGAATTCGAGTTCTGGCAGGGCCGCCCGAGTCGCCTCCACGACCGGATCCGTTTCCGCCGTGTCGACGGCCGCTGGGCGCTCGAGCGACTCGCACCCTGACCGTCCGAGCGGTCCGCCGGCCCCAATTCGGAGCGACGCCTTCGGCGAGGTTCGAGACGGTGTGGTCGAAGATGTCGGCGGCAGAACAGGACCAGTCCGTCGGTCTGTGGTTTCGGTGGGCCGACCGGTCGTGTGCGACACCGACCTCCGAGCCGGAGATTGCCAGATCGGCGAGTTCGGCCCGAGCGCGACGCGTCGATGCGGATGCCGATGCCGATGCGGATGCCGATGCCGATGCCGTGTTCGAGCTGGAGCCGTACCCGATCGTGGCGTGCACGATCACGACCAGCGACGGCCCGCCGACAACGACGACCACCACGTCAACGACGACGAACGCGGAAGTGGCGATGACGGCCGCGATGCTGATCGCAGCGGGCGGCGCGATGCTGCTGGCTCGGCATCGGATCGCCTGAACGTTTGGGAAACCGTGACCGCTCGGGTTGATCCTGGGCGGTTTCGGGTCCAACCTTGGCGAATGGACACCGGCCGCGCCCCAACGTGCGTCCTCGTCGTCGACGACGAGCCGACGGTGCGCGAGGTCGTGGTCGGCTATCTGCGGCGCGACGGCCACGATGTGCAGGAGGCCGGAGACGGCCCGACCGCGCTCGAACTGCTCGACAGCAAGTCGTTCGACCTCGTGGTGCTCGACATGATGCTGCCAGGCGTCAACGGGCTCGACATCCTGCGACACATCCGGGCGAAGGGTGACATGCCGGTGATCATGCTGACCGCACGGGCCGACGAGTCCGACCGTGTTGCCGGCCTCGAGCTGGGGGCTGACGACTACGTGGTCAAGCCGTTCTCACCGCGAGAGCTCGCAGCTCGCGTCAACGGGGTACTCCGACGCGCGGCATCCAAGCCGGCGGCGCGCGGGGGAACACTTGATTTCGACGGTCTGAGCATCGACAACCGCTCGCGTGAAGTGTGGGTGGACTCGGCACTCGTCGAGCTGACGCCGAAGGAGTTCGATGTGCTCGCGCACCTGGCGGCGTCTCCTCGACAGGTGTTCTCGCGGGCCGACCTGCTGCGTGATGTGTGGGATTCTTCGCCGGATTGGCAGGACCCGGCGACGGTGACCGTCCACGTCAGGCGGATCAGGAACAAGATCGAGGCCGACCCGGAGAACCCGCGCCGGATCACGACTGTGTGGGGCGTCGGTTACCGCTTCGAACCATGATGGCCGAGTCGTGAGGGTTGGAGGCATGAACCGCCTCGGGCGACGCTTCATGTGGGGCTCGATGGGGGTGTTGGCGGTCGCGGTGATCATGATCGTCATCGCCGCCCAGCAGATGTTCGTCGACGAGAACGATCTCGGCTTTCTGCTGTTGATCCTGATCCCTGCCACCCTCGCGGCCGCGATTATCGCGTACGTGCTGTCAGCGCCGATCGCGCGCGATGCGAGCCGGCTCAGCGAGGCCGCAGCACGCGTCGGACGCGGCGATCTCACGGCGCGTTCGGGTGTCGCTCGCACCGACGAACTCGGTGACGCGGCGACCGAGTTCGATCGAATGGTCGTGCGATTGGAGGCCGTCGAGAAGGAACGGGCGCTGATGCTGTCGTCCATCTCGCACGACCTGCGGACACCGTTGGCGGCGCTGCGCGCCTCGGTCGAGGCGATTCGCGACGGCCTCGCCCCGGATCCCGACGCATCCCTGAAGGGAATGGAACATCAGGTTCAGGCCCTCGCCGCCCTCGTCGACGACTTGCAACTGCACACCCGCCTCTCCAGCGGGACCCTCACCATGCGATTGATCCGGATCGACGTCACCGAGCTCGCCGACGAGGCGATCGAGACGCTGCGTCCGCTTGCCACAGCCCGAGGCGTCGATCTTGCGATCGATGCCGCCGAGCGTGTGAGCGCGACCGGTGACCCGGCGCAGCTCGCGAGGGTGCTGAGGAACCTCGTCGAGAACGGCATCAGGCACACGCCGTCCGGATCGACCGTCACCGTCGAAGTCACCACCGACGACGCCGATGCCGTGGTCCGTGTCAGCGATGAGGGTGAGGGTTTTCCGGCTGATCTGGGTGATCGGGTGTTCGATGCGTTCACCCGAGGCGATCCCGCCCGGAACGTTCGGACCGGCACCGCGGGCCTGGGCCTCGCGATCGCCAAGGCGATCGTCGTCGCCCAGGGTGGGTCGATCAGGATCGTCGTCGCCGGTGTACAGGAGCGGCTGCGAGGCGGCGTGATCGAAGTCAGACTGCCGATGTGAACCCGGGTCTGCTTTACACGTGATCGGGTGAGGTCTACATTGGAACGCGAGCGGCTTGCCGCTCTTCGGCGCTTCAAATCCCAACCGCTTTGGGGGGCGAGTGCCGCCGACGGGCACCAAAGCGTGGGGGCGATTCCGCCGGTTGTCTCCACGCTGCCTGGCGGCGCCAGGCAGCCGTAGACTGATACCAATGCGCACGCTCTCGCAGCCACCCGCCGTCACCCCGCAGGCCAACGATGTCTGCTGGTGCGGGAGCGGCCGCAAGTACAAGCGGTGCCACCGCAAGCTCGAAGGCCGGGTCCTGCCGGGTGACGTCACGCCGATGCGGTCGGTGCCCGACCACATTGCCCGCCCGTCCTGGGCCGACACCGGCGAACCGGTGATGTGGGACGAAGACCGGATCAAGTCGCCAGAGGTCATCGAGCGGATGCGTCACGCCGGCAAGGTCGCAGCCGAGATCCTTCGATTGACGGGCGAGTTCCTGCGCCCCGGCATCACGACCGAAGCGGTCGACGAGTACTGCCATCAGCTCTATCTCGACCGTGACGCATACCCGAGCACACTGAACTACCACTCGTACCCGAAGAGCCTCTGCACGTCGGCCAACGAGGTGATCTGTCACGGGATTCCCGATTCGCGTGTCATGGTCGACGGGGACATCATGAATCTGGATTGCACCGCCTACATCGGTGGTGTGCACGGCGACACGAACGCAACGTTCCTGATCGGCGACGTCGACCTGGAGAGCCGTGATCTCGTGCGAGTCACCGAGGAGGCGACGTGGAAGGGGATCGAGGCGATTCGGCCCGGCCGCCCGATCAGCGACGTCGGCCGTGCGATCGAAGAGCACGCGAAGGCTCATCGGTACGGCGTCGTGAAGGCCTTTGTCGGGCACGGCATCGGCGAACAGTTCCACACCGACATCCAGGTCCTCCACTACTACGACTCGCGCAACTCGATGATCATGCGCCCGGGCATGACGTTCACGGTCGAGCCGATGATCACGCTCGGCACCTGGCAGCACAAGATGTGGGATGACGACTGGACGGCCGTCACGGCCGACGGCCGGCGCACGGCGCAGTTCGAGCACACCTGCCTGGTGACCGACGACGGCGTCGACGTGCTCACCGGTGGCGACGGGGCGGCGTCGCCGACCGCGCCCTGGAATCGTTGACACGATCAGCGAGATGGCCCCGGTGCCAGGATGAACAGATCGATCGCCCTCGTCGCCATCGTCCCGATGACGCTGCTCGGGTGTGGCGGCTCCGACGACGCAGGTGTTTCGGTCTCCGATGCCTGGGCTCGAGCGACGGTCGCCGGTACCACCGTCGGCGCCGTCTACTTCGACCTCGTGGTATCCGGTGACGACACGTTGGTCAGCGTGTCGGTTCCGGCCGACGTCGCAGCCGGTGCGGAGTTGCACGAGGTGGTCCCGACGGAGGTTTCGGGCGCATCAGCGTCCGGGGAGTACGGCGCCATGAACTCCGATGAGATGGACATGGGCGCGGTTCAGATGCGTGAGCTGACCGACGGTCTGCCATTGACCGGTGGTGACCGGGTGTCGTTCGAGCCGGGTGGCGCTCATGTGATGCTGCCAGGGCTGGTCGCTCCGCTGGAGTCGGGTGACGAGTTCGACATGACGTTCGAGTTCCGTTCCGCGCCCGCAGTCACGGTCACGGTCGACGTCGCCGAGGACGCGCCGTGAGGCAGCGAATTGCATGCATCGCTGCAGCAGTGTCGCTGCTCGGTGCGTGTGGTGCCGGTCAGACCGGCGAGACCCTCCCGTTGGTCGAGATGAGCGGGCTGACGAACGGTTCGGTGACACTCCTGTCCGACATCCAGGGGCCGGCGGTCGTCAACCTGTGGGCGACCTGGTGCGCGCCGTGCCGCGCCGAGATCCCCGAC
The DNA here is from genome assembly GCA_039921745.1 of Ilumatobacteraceae bacterium. Taxonomy (GTDB): domain Bacteria; phylum Actinomycetota; class Acidimicrobiia; order Acidimicrobiales; family Ilumatobacteraceae; genus Ilumatobacter. The sequence goes on from JBDSBE010000023.1 coordinate 38,537, forward strand.
TTCGAATCGGTCCATCAAGCCAGGGGTGACGAGGTCACGTTCGTCGGTATCAACATCGGCGAGTCGACCGATCGAGCGCTCGAGTTCATCGCCGAGGTCGGCGCAACCTATGACCAGTACTCGGATGCGAACGGGGAGGTCGCCACGGCGTTACGGGCCACGTCGATGCCGACGACGGTGGTGATCGACGCCGCGGGCGTCATCATTCGCAAGCAGTTGGGGCCGCTCGATCAGGATGGATTGAACGACGCCATCGACGAATCGCTCGCCGACCGCTGACCCGCCCAGGGCAGGACGCTCAGGAGTCGGCGGGACGACGATCAGCATCGCGACCTGCTGCGTCCGGCTCACGAACCGTCCTCCAGGAGTTGCTGCATGTCGGCCGCCAGATCGTCCTTCGTGGTCCCGAACGGCCACGTGAGGACGACGCTGCCGGTGTCGTCGACGGCGTAGAGCGCCGTGGTGTGCGCGACCTCGGCCTGACCGTCGTCGCCGGTGCTCACTGCGTAGGACACACCGAACGGCGCGGCGGCGGCGGCGAGCGTGGCCGGGTCGTTCGTGCCCAGCGCGTGGCCGTCGTCGAAGAACCCGCCGACGTAGTCGGCCAGGATCGGCAGGTCCCGTTCGGGGTCGACCGTCACCATCGCGACGTCGACCAAGCCGGGGTCGTCGAGCATCTGCTCCGCCAGTCGGACATCGGACAGAGTGGTCGGACAGAAGTCCGGACAGTTGGTGTACCCGAAGTAGATGACGAGCAGGGATCCGGGGTCGGAGCGCAGCGAGAACGGTTCGCCACCGTTCGACAGGTCGGGCAGGGTCACGTCGGCGACGTTCGGCGCCGGGTCGCGCTGGTAGCCGGCCATCTCACGAGGCCCGTCACCGCATGCTCCCAGCAGCAGGACGGTCATCAGCGCGACGGCAACCGTTCGGACGCTCATCCCGTTGTCGTTCCCGTCGTGCCGAGTGCCTCGATGTAGGCGATGATCGAGTCGATCTCCGCGTTCGACAGGTTCGTCTTGGGCATCGGCAAGGTGTACCCGTCGACGATCTTGGCGGCGGGCTCGAGGATCGACTCGGTGAGGTAGGCGCGGTCTGCGGTGACCGACGTTCCGTCGTCGAGCGGGACGTCCGTTCCGAACAGGTCGACGAACGCCGGGCCGACGCCGCCCCCGCCGTCACTCCCGTGGCACGATCCACAACCGGAGCGACGCATGATGCCCCGGCCGTCGGTGGCGGCAGGGGACAGATCAGTCGCATCCGATGTGCCGCCACATCCGGCGAGCAGGACGGTGAGAGCCGTCGCTCCAGCGGCCACACAGCGCGACGGACTCGTACGGAATCGGGTCATCGGCGTCCAGTCTGCCGCGGGAATCAGGTGATCACTGGTCGAGTGGCAGCCGATCGTTCCACCAGGCCATCGCCGGTGCCGACTGCTCGTTCGACAGACCGAACACGCCACACACGGCGAGTCCGCACGACCGCACGTCGCCCGCTTGCAGTCGATCGACCGCATCTCCGAGATCACCGGCGGGCCAGGGCACCGCTCCGATCACGCCCGGACCGATCCTGACCGATGTCGTCGACAGCCCGGTGCCCGCACTGTGGCGCCACGCGGCGATCGAGGCGATCGGAGAGGTGAGCACGGCTGCGATCTCCCACACGGTCCGGAGGTTGTCAGGCTGGCCGGTCGAGGCGTCGTCGATCGGGGTCGCAGTGGTGACGGGTACGCCGGGGAGCCAGGAACCGTCCGGGTCCGCGACCGCTTCAATGATCCGGGTCTGATTCGCGATCAGCACCTTCGGCACCAGCTTGCGCGCAGCCCAGGCGGGGAAGCGACCGTCGAGCTTCGAGAGGTCGACGCGCGGGTGTTCGAAATCGCGTTTCGCGAAGCGGACCGGCCTGGCTCCCCAGTGGCAGCGACCGGCGTCGATCAGCCCGCTTGTGATCAGTGGTGGACCATCCGCGTCGTCACTCACCGCCGGCACCAGGGCGTAGTACTCGTCTCGGAAGTTGACGTTCAGGTCGGCGCGGTCAGCGATCACGCCGTCGGTGGCGAGCAATCCGACATCGACGGTCGGGACACCGAGCCGGTCCGTGACGACTCGCGTCCACGTCGACTTCGTCGTCGCGCCGGTCGACGGCCGCTGCAGGCCCAGCAGACACACGTTCACGGCAGCGTCGAAGTGTCGCTGATCAGGCTCCCACCACGACCAGGTGAGATCGGCCTGCTCGGCGACACTCGCACGGACCGGTGCGGCGTCGCGCGCCCCGAGGAGCGATTGCGGGAGCACGAGCCCGATGCGCCCGCCGTCGGGTGCCGCGAGCGCCACGGCGAGCGACAGGAACTCGACTGCGGCGTCGGCGTACGGCCCGCCGCCGTGCCGGCTCGACCCGCCGCGCGTGGTGGCGACAGCCATCTGGGACAGGAACGGCGGGTTGCCGATGACGAGGTCGAATGTTTCGGCGCCCCAGTCGTGCGAGAGCGCGTCGGCGTGGATCAGACGGATCGACCGGTCGACGACCGAATCGAGCGCGGTGACATCGATGTCGCATCCGGTCAGTGCGACCGGCCAGCCCGCTTCGACGAGCCGGTCGCCCACCGCCGCGAGCATCCGACCGTCCCCGCAGGCCGGGTCGAGCACGCGGACCGGGCCGTCGCCGGTGTGTTCGAACTCGCGGAGCACTCCGTCCGACACGATCTCGACGAGGTGGCTCGGCGTGTACCACGCCCCGCGCTGCTTGCGTCCGCTGTCGCGGGTCATCGATCCCTCGTCATGCCGCCACGCCTGGTGTGCGTCGGGGCGGCGTGCGGTCGGCCGGACGCGGACCCGAAGGAGGGCGATCGGGTCGGTCGCACTACGTTGTGGCGGTGCCCGACCGGTACCTGACGTTCAGCCGTGATGATTGGGCGGTCCTGCGAGCAGCGACCCCGCTCACGCTGCGTCAACACGATCTCGACGCACTCCAGGGCATCAGCGGTCGGATCGACCTCGACGAGGTCGCCGCGATCTACCTCCCGCTCAGTCGCCTGCTGAACCTGTACGTGAGCGCCGTCCAGGATCTCCAGCGGGTGTCGTCGACGTTCCTCGGCTCGATGGCACCCAGGGTCCCGTACGTGATCGGCGTCGCCGGTTCGGTGGCCGTCGGGAAGTCGACGTTCGCGCGCATCCTCCAGGCACTCCTCGGCCGGTGGCCGAATCATCCGCAGGTCGACCTCGTCACCACGGACGGATTCCTCCACCCCAACGCAGTCCTGGCGGAGCGCGGCCTGATGGACCGCAAGGGTTTCCCGGAGAGTTACGACACGCGATCGCTGCTCGAGTTCCTGCGCCACGTCAAGAGTGGTCAGGCGGAGGTCTCGGCGCCGGTCTACGACCACATCGCATACGACATCCTCGCCGGTGAGCAGATCGTGGTCCGCCAGCCCGATGTCGTGATCGTCGAAGGCCTCAACGTCCTCCAGGTCGATCGCGAAGGAACGGAGTTCGTGAGCGACTACTTCGACTTCTCGATCTACGTCGACGCCGACGAAGCCGACATCCAGGAGTGGTACGTCGACCGGTTCTTCCGACTGCGCGAGTCGGTGTTCCAGGATCCGCAGAGCTACTTCCGGAACTTCGCCGACCTGACGGACGAGCAAGCCGAGGCAACGGCCCGCCAGATCTGGGCCACGATCAACGGCAAGAACCTCCGCGACAACATTGCGCCGACCCGCGACCGTGCGTCGCTCGTCCTCCGCAAGGAGCGCGATCATCGGGTCAGCCAAGTCTCGCTGCGCCGACTCTGACGACTGATGGGGCCGGCCATCGGTGCGGTTCAACCGGGGTGGGCCGGCGCGGCCAGCCAGCCGGGGAGTTCGGTGATCGACCTGAGTTCTGCGAACCCGCCGTGGTGATCGCGCACGACCTCGTGCTCCCACGTCACGTGGTACGGCACATGGATGCCCGTGGCGCCGACTTCGACGACCGGGAGCACGTCGGATCGAACGGAGTTCCCGATGAACACGAACGTAGAGGGGTCGACGCCCCATTCCCCGAGCACCCGCCGGTAGGTCGCAGCATCCTTGTCCAGCACCACCGCAACATGTTCGAAGAGATGCTCGATGCCCGAGGTCCGGATCTTGCGTGACTGGTGGACGAGGTCACCTTTGGTGATCAGCACGAGACGATGGGTCCTGCCGATCTGGGCGAGCGTCTCCGGGACGCCTGCCAGCAGTTCGACCGGCTCCATCAGCATCTCGTGCGCGTGGTCGACCAGTCGGCCGATCACCGACGCCGGTACCCGCCCGCCGGTGGCGGTGACGGCTGCCTGGATCATCGAGAGCGCGAACGCCTTCACGCCGTAGCCGGAGATCCCGATGTTGTCGTGCTCGGTCGCTCGGAAGGCGGCGAGGATGTCGACGCCGTCGGGCGCATACGGCCCGACCAGCTCCGCGTACATCGCCTCTGCGACGGTGAACGAATCTTCGCTCCTCCACAGCGTGTCGTCGGCATCGAAACCGACGACGTCGAACGCGCGGCCGCGTGTCGTCACGGTCACCGATGGATCGCGTTGAGATAGTTGTAGACGGTGATCCGGCTGACGCCCATTGCGTCGGCGACGTCTTCGACTGCGCGACGCAGAATGAACGCACCCCGTTCGTCGAGCAGTCGTACGGCGAGTTGCTTCTGCTCGCGGCTGAGCGAGGGGAGCGCGCCGCCGACCTCGACTTCGACCGTGTCGATCAGCCGGTCGAGTGCCCCGTGCAGCGGTGGCATCCGGACCGCGCCGACGAGCTGCCCCTCCCACTCCAGCGGCACATCGGAGGGTTCGCGATCAGCGGTTGGCACGAGTGTCGCCCCAACGGCGTCGACGACCGGTTGGATTGCGCGCAGCAGCGGATGGATCTCGCTCACACCGGCTCCTCGCTGATGTCGACGTTCACGTGCGACGCACCCTCGGCGATGGCTGCGTGCACGATCGCTCCGACGATCTCGCCGACTCGATCGTCGCGGACGGTGCAGCTCGATCCGAACGGGCCGATGTCGACCTCGACACCCAGCGCACGGGCCGCGTCGACCGGCGCGGTCACGTGTGGACCGGGACGGCCCTCCACGAACGGCTCGACGGTGAACTCAACGCGCTGCACGACGCACCAGGTTAGGTGATCTCCGTCGACGCGGTCGGCGGCCACGGGGCCCGCTGGATGGGTGGCCGCCACGAGGGCCTACCATGCGGCATGACGCTCGACACGCTCCACCACGAAGCCCTCGAACTCCAGAGCAGCACGGTGGCGTTGCGGCGGGCGATCCACGAACGTCCGGAGCTGGGCAATCACCTTCCGATCACCCGTGACGCCGTGCTCGAGTCGCTCGACGGGTTGCCACTCGAGATCACGCTCCACGAGTCGACGTCGGGGATCTCGGCACTGCTCACGGGTGGTCGACCGGGGCCGACCGTCCTCCTGCGCGGCGACATGGATGCGCTCCCGCTGCACGAGGACACCGGTCTCGACTTCGCATCCACGACCGACGGTCAGATGCACGCATGCGGGCACGACACCCACACCGCAATGCTGGCGTCGGCGGCGACGGTCCTGTCGGCGCACCAGGACGAGATTCCCGGTCGCGTGCTGTTCATGTTCCAACCCGGCGAGGAGGGCCATCACGGAGCGAAGTTCATGCTCGACGAGGGTCTGCTCGACGTCCCGCCGCTGGCCGATGGGAACGAGTCGCCGGTCACCGGCGCCTTCGCCATCCACATCACGTCGACGATCCCAACGGGCGTGGTCGCGACGAAGGGCGGGCCGATCCTGGCGTCGGCCGACGAGTTCGTGATCCGGGTCCACGGATCGGGCGGTCACGCCAGCGCACCGGCCCACGCGATCGACCCTGTCCCGATCGCATGCGAGATCGTGCTCGCGCTCCAGACGATGATCACCCGCCGGATCGACACGTTCGACCCGGCCGTCGTGACGGTCGGCCAGATCCACGCCGGGACGAAGAACAACATCATCCCGCCCGTCGCGGAGATCAACGGCACGATCCGCACATTCAGCGAGCAGACGCGCACACAGGTCCACGACAACATGCGGCGAGTGGCGGAGAAGGTCGCTGAAGCGCACGGCGCGACCGCCGAACCGGAGATCATCTACGGCTATCCGGTCACCGTCAACCAGCACGAGTTCGCCCGCTTCACGCTCGACGCTGCGCGCCAGGCGATCGGTCACGAGCGGGTCGTCGAGTTGCCGAATCCGGTCATGGCCGCAGAGGATTTCTCGTACGTGCTCGACCGGATCCCCGGGGCGATGATGTTCCTCGGCGGCACCCACGCCGACCGTGACCCGCGCACGGCGCCGGCCAACCATTCGAATCTCGTCACGTTCGACGAGGCGGCGATGTCGACCGGGGTCGAGATGTATGCGCAGATGGCGCTGCGACATCTCGGGGTCGTTGACTGACGGCGTCCGCCGGTGTCTCAGCGGTACGTCTGTGCCGCCACCGCCAACGCATCGATGAGGGCCTCGGTGTGGGGCGTGAGACCGTCGTCCCAATCCCACCACAGCGGCCCCGCACCACGCACCCGCGGTGGGAGTTCGATCTGCACACCCTGTTCGGATGGCAGGTTGACGGGGTTGCGGGCATGCGTGCCGCGGAGCTCTTTCGGAATCGCATCGAGGTCGTCGAGGATGTCGTAGGCGGGCAGCGCGGCGCGGAGGTGTCCGGCGACGTGGGTGGCCAGCCCACGGTTTCGGCCGCCGAGCAGGAGCGACGTCATCAGGGCGCGCCGCCCGAACCCGTGTACCGTGACGACGACGTCGACGTGGTCGATGAACGCTGCGAGCCGCACCGATTCCTCGGGATCGACACGAATCGACGGAAGGTGGAGTCGCCAGTCGGGCGGGTGCAGGACGCCGTAGTAGGACGCGCCAGAACGTTCGGCGGCGGAACGGGCGATCACGTCCGTCATGCTCTCGAGGCCGCCGCCGTGATACGCCATGAAGCCGAACGTGCTGCGCAGCACCGACTCCTCGATGACGCCGTCGAGCGCGAGCAACTCCGCGAACGTCGGCTGGGCCATCGCCTCATCGTCGCAGGTCGACTCGAGCGACGGGCACCGGAGGGTGCGCGTCAAGTCGTCTCGTCGTAGAGTCGGCTCGATGCTGGTGTGGATGGATCTCGAGATGACGGGCCTCGATCACACGAAGGACGTGATCGTCGAGATCGCGACGCTCGTCACCGACGACGAGCTCAACGTCGTCGCCGAGGGCCCCGACCTCGTCGTGCACCAGCCCGACGAGGTCCTGGCCGAGATGGACCCGTTCGTCGTCGACATGCACACGCGATCGGGGCTCCTCGAACAGATCAAGGCGTCGACGATCACGCTCGACGAAGCCGGCGCCATGACCCTGGCCTTCATTCGCGAGCACGCTCCCGTCGCCCGCACCGTCCCGCTCTGCGGAAACTCGATCGGTACCGACCGTCGATTCCTCGCGGCGTACCTACCGGCAATCGAGGAGCACCTGCACTACCGGTCGGTCGACGTGTCGAGCCTCAAGGAACTCGTCCGCCGATGGCATCCCGACGTGCTCACCCAGCGCGGTTGGAAGCAAGGCTCCCATCGTGCGCTCGATGACATTCGCGAAAGCGTGTCCGAACTGCAGCTCTACCGGACCCTGGTGTTCTGCCACCCCGACGAGGTCGCCTCGCGGCTCGCGGCGGCCCAGGCCGAGGCGGCGGAGGCTGCCGTCGTCGATGAACCGGTCGGGATCGAAGCCACCGATCGTGACGCCGACGTCTCGTAGCGTCGGGTTGCTCGTCGCGCTCGCTGCGCTGGCGCTGGGGTGCGCCGATGACGGCAGGGCGCTGCGCGAGCCCGTCTTCGATCCGCCCCAACCGGTTGCATCGAGCATCGAGCCGAGCGTCGCCGCGCCCCCGCCGAGCACGTCCGCCGCTCCGTCGTCGGCACCCGTCACCGACGCGCGGCTGATCATCGTCGACCGGTTGTTCAGCCCCGAGAACGCAACGGCCGAGATCGATGGGTCCGGCACGATGACGATGTTCTGGGCTTCTGGCCGCTGGGAACCCCGTACGTTCTCGCCGATCCCACCACCGTCGACGAGCCAACTGGCCGAGATCGCTGCACTGGCCGACATCAGCTGATCGTTTCGCCGAGGGGCGTCGGCACGGGGCACACTGACCGTATGCGTGCAGTCGTGATCGAGGAATATGGCGGACCCGAAGTGCTGACGGTGACGGAGGTGCCCGACCCCCGGCCGGGGCCGGACGAGATCCTGGTCCGGGTCGCCCACACGGCCCTGAACCGAGCCGACACACTCCAGCGTCAGGGCGCGTACCCCGACCCGCAGCAGCGTGCCCACCAGATTCTCGGGCTCGAGTACGCGGGAACGGTCGAGGCGGTCGGCGACCGCGTGACCGCCTGGCAGGTCGGTGACGTGGTGATGGGCATCGAGGCCGGGGCGTGCTACGCCGAGCTGCTGGTCACCCATGAGCGTCAGGCACTCCCGGTGCCGACAACGGTTGCGCTCGCCGACGCCGCCGCGATTCCCGAGGTCTTCCTCACCGCCTGGGACGCGCTGGTCGTCCAGGGTGGACTGACGACCGGCCGGTGGGCTCTCGTCCATGCCGGAGCGTCGGGCGTCGGCACCGCCGGCATCCAGATCGCGAAGGCGATCGGCGCACGGATCGCCGTCACGTGTTCGACCGGCAAGATGCAGGCGTGTGCCGATCTCGGCGCCGACCTCGTGCTCGAGCGCTCGCCGGCCGACTGGGCGGCCGAGCTGAAGCGCGCACGTCCCGACGGCGTCGACGTGATCCTCGACGTGATCGGCGGCGAGGAGGCCAATCGCAACCTGGCGGTGGTGCGGTCGCAGGGAGCGATCGTGCAGGTCGGGTTGATGGGAGGCGCGCAGACCCCGGTGAATCTGGGGCTGCTGCTCGTGAAGCGTGCGCACTGGATCGGAACCACACTGCGGTCACGCCCGATCGAGCAGAAGGCCGCGCTCGTGCAGCGCTTCATCGCCGAGATGATCCCCCGCTTCGAGGACGGCTCGCTGCGGCCGGTGATCGACTCCCGATTTGCGTTCGACGACATCGCCGACGCTCATCGTCACATGGAGGCGAATGCGAACGTCGGCAAGATCGTGGTCGACGTTGGCTGACGCCGACGTGTCGACGGGCGACCGTCGAAGTTCTTGATGATGCGTGTATCAGGACGCCGGTTGCGGTCTCTGTGCGGTTGTACCCGGGGCACCTGCTCGCTCCGACTGACCGGAGGCAACCAGCATCATGTCGCTCACCGACGTTCGAATCACCCCGGAGACGTGGGGCCTTGATGCGCTCGAGATCTTCCCGACGGACTTCGCGGTCGAACCCGAGTCGGTGGACGATGACGGCGAGGACCTTGCCCCGACGCTCTCGAGCTTCGCCCGCTGCGCCGACGGCAACGGAACGCTCACGCACCTGTTCTTCTCCGACGACGAGTACGACATCGCTCGGGCCAAGGCGATCTGCAGCAAGTGCGGGCGTGCGCCGTCCTGCCTCGCAGGAGCCATCGACCGTTCGGAGCCACACGGTGTCTGGGGCGGACAACTCCTGGTCGACGGCGAGATCGTCGCGGTGAAACGTGGACGAGGTCGCCCGCCGAAGTACCCGCGTCCGGTGCTCGTCGTCGACGAGGTCCCGGTTCCGCCGCATCTCGTCGCCTGACACCTCACCCTGACGCCCTCGGAAACCTCCTTGACGGCAACGGTCGTCGCGTGCTCCACTGGACAACGCCGCTCGCACCTGCGAGCTGTCGTCAGCCGAACACCGACACGAGAAGGGACGATCCGCATGGTCGACATCACGTCTTCCCAGTCCGTGGTCTCCTCGCGCCTCGTGCCGTGCCACGCCGTCCCGATGACGGGACGTTGGCGTGATCGGTCGACGACCACGACGTTCCTCGGTTCCACCGGTGTCGCGACGTTCGCGACCGCCGGTATCGGGAACTCCCTGGCCAATTGCCCGGTCGATGCCGCGAAGCGCCCGACCACCCGGCCACCCCGGCACCTCGCAACGAGGTCGACGTAACGACACGTCGAATCACCTCAACTGCGAGGCCGCCGGGTTCAGAACCCGGCGGCCTTTGTCGTTTTCGGGTTCTGGTCCGCCCGACACTCAAACTTCTGACACACGAACCCCAGACACACGAACCCATGACACGACACCCACCGAGCACCGAACCGAACCAGCAGAACAGGAACATCGCCATGAACACCATCCAGATCCAACCCGTCGACGAGACCTTCGTCTCCACCATCCAGGTCGCCCGGTGCGCCGACGGGAACGGCACGCTCACGCCGCTGTTCTTCTCGGACCACGTCCTCGACATCGCCCGTGCCAAGGCGATCTGTGCCCGGTGCGCGCTCACCGAGTCGTGTCTGAACGACGCGATCGAGCGCGAGGAGCCGTGGGGTGTGTGGGGCGGCCAGCTGCTCTCGGGTGGCCGCATCGTCGCCAACAAGAGACCCGGTGGCCGACCTCCGAAGAGACCTCGGCCCCCGGTGCTCGTCGACGAGTTCGGTGTCGTGGAACGCAGGGATCTCGAACCCGACGAGACGCCGGTCCCGGTCGGCTGAGCCCCTGGCGATCGGGCCGGGCCCCGGAGCCGTCTCCTCGCGGCTCCGGGGCCGAGCCGCGTATTCGGCCCGGGTCGACAGCGGGCGGGCGCCGTAGCCTGACACGATGTCCGTCACCCGTCGTCAGGTGGTGCCGGCAGCTGTTGCCGGCATCGTTGTGGCGGTGATCAGCGTCGTCGTTGGCATCTGGGTCGCGACCGTCATCGACGATTCGCCTCCGATCGACGGCGAGGTCGTGCTCGACGAGCCGGGCATCTACGACCAGCCGGTCGACGAACTGAATGCATCGGTCGTCGGCGTCGCCGTACCGTCGACGGCGCTCGTCGATGCGGCCGGCGCCGAGGTCGATCTCGGGACCCATCGCGGCGGGCCGATGGTGATCAACCTGTGGTTCTCCCGATGTGCGCCGTGCCAACGCGAGTTGAAGGACTTTGCCGAGGTCCACGCCGAGGTCGGCGATCGGGTCCGGTTCGTCGGCGTCGACCCGTTCGACACGGTCGAAGCGATGGAGCAATTCGCCGCCGCTCGCGGCGTCACCTACGAACTGCTCCGTGACCCTGAACGGGCATTCACGAACGAGATCGGTGTCGTCGCGTTCCCCGTCACGCTGTTCGTCGACGGCGCAGGCAGGATCGTGAGACAGACCGGGGCGATCGACGCCGACGAACTCCGCTCCATCATCGCCGACACGTTCTGACGGGCACGTTCTGATGAGCACGTTCTGATGAGCACGTTCTGATGAGCACGTCCTGTTGAGCACGTCCTGCCTGAGTGTTCTGACCGGGCCCGTCTCCGTCGCCGCCGGTACGGTCACGCCCGTGACCGACGACCAACCTGTGCTCGCCGCATCGATCCCCGTGCGCCCGGCTGCGACCGTGATGCTCGTCCGCGACGCCGACCACGGTCTCGAGGTGTTCATGCTTCAGCGCACGCACGGCGCCGCGTTCGCACGTGGGCAGTACGTGTTCCCCGGCGGCAAGGTCGACGAAGCCGACCACGGCGAGGTGTTCGAGCCGATCTGTGACGGTCTCGACGATGCATCGGCATCGGCCCGGCTCGGGCTCGATCACGGCGGCCTCGCATGGCTGGTCGCGGCTGCCCGGGAGTGCTTCGAAGAGGCCGGGGTGCTCCTCGCCCGACCCGTCGACGACGACGGTGTCATTCGGTTCGACGACGAGGCCGTTGCGGAGCGGTTCAACTCGGCCCGCCATGCCGTGCACGACGGTTCGCTGTCGCTGGCTGATCTCTGTCGATCAGAAGGCCTCCGTCTGACGGTCGATCAGATGCACCTCGTCGATCACTGGGTGACGCCACTCGGCGAGCGCCAGCGGTTCGACACCCGGTTCTTCGTGGCGCGGGCTCCGGAGGCTCAGGAACCGCTGCACGACGACGGCGAGACGATCGCGAGCCTCTGGGTCCGTCCCGCCGACGCGATCACGATGTGGCGCGACGGCGAGATCCAGATGTTCCCGCCGACGGTCGTGAGTATCGAGTTCCTGCAGTCGTTCGGGACGGCGGACGAGGCCATGCGTGGCGCCGCCGCGGTCGGTGTCCCGCCCGTCGTGCTGCCACGGGTCGTGCTGGACGAGGATGAGCGGGTGACCGGCGTCCTCCGCCCGGGCGAGCCCGGGTACGACACCACGCCCGTGCCGGAGTACGTGGTCCGCTTCCCCCGCTGAGCCATCAGGCCGCCAGGGGGAATCGTGGGTGTTCCCAGGGCGGGCCGACACCACCTGTCTCAGACCCATTAGTCGTCGAAGGCTGCTGCGACCGCGTCGAGGAGTCGCGCCGAGCACCCGGCCATGTCGACATCGTCCGTCGGCGGTGGTGCGATGTCGTCGGTGATCCGCCGAGCGATCGCGCGGAAGACATCGGCGGCCGCACCGCTGCCATTGATCGAAACCGGGAGTCCGGCATCGTTGCCCGCGGCGACGGCGGTTTCCAACGGGACCTGGCCCAGCAGCGGCGCCCCGATGTCGTCCGCGAGCGCCTGGCCCCCTCCGGACCCGAACAGAGCGTAGGTCTCACCGTGATCGCAGGTGAACGCACTCATGTTCTCGATCACGCCGACGACCGGGAGGAAGCTGCGCCGGGCCATGTCGGCGGCTCGCTGGGCGACTTTCTGAGCAGCGATCGCCGGTGTCGTCACGATCACCATCGACGTGCGTGGCAGCAGCCGGGCGAGCCCCATCTGCACGTCGCCCGTACCCGGGGGCATGTCGATCAGCAGGTAGTCGAGGTCGCCCCACGCGACGTCGCTCAGGAACTGCTCGACGGCTTTGGTGAGCATCAAGCCGCGCCACATGAGCGCCGTGGATTCGTCGACCAGGAACCCGGTGGACACGACCTTGAGCAGGCCGTCGCCGATCGGCAGTTCGTTCGGCATGATCTTGGGCTTGTCCGAACCGGGAACGGCTTCGGCCTCCATCCGCTCGCTGATGCCGAGCAGACGCGGGACCGAGAAGCCCCAGATGTCGGCGTCGAGCACACCCACGGTGTATCCCGTCGAGGCGAGCGCTGCGGCGAGGTTGACGGTGACGGAACTCTTCCCGACGCCGCCCTTGCCGCTCGCAATGGCGAGCACGGTGCACGACAACGGCACTTCGGTGTTCGGCGCATGCTCGCGGGCGTTCCAACGCGCCTTCGTCATGACCTCCGACCGCTCCTCGGCATTCATCTCGCCCCAGGTGATCGAGACGTCCGTGACGCCGGGGTGCAGCCCGACGCGGTTCTCGACCTCGCGCTTGATGTCGGCCCGCAGCGGGCAGCCGCCGATCGTGAGTTTGATGGTGACGACGACGGCGCCGTCGTCATCGACGGTGACCGACGGCACCATCCCCAACGTGACGATGTCGGCGCCGAGTTCAGGGTCGATCACGGTGCCCAGGACGGCCAACAACTCGGCGTGCGTCGGCGGGGTGGCCGTACGGGTGGCGGGTGGGTTGGCGGGTGGTGTGGCAGGAACGGTGCCGGCGGAGGCGACATCGGATCCGGCTGGTGCGGGCGTCACGATCTCCATGACCGCGATTTTACCGGCGCCGGCCGTGTAATCTCGGGTCATGGTCGGGAATGGGTCAGCCTGGTGGTCGCCCGATGACACGCGCACTCGCCTCGATCTCTTCAAGGCCCTCGGCGACAACACCCGGTACGCGATCTACCTCGAACTCGCCCGAGCCGCGAAGCCGTTGACGACGGCCGAGATCGCGGACACGATCGACCTCCATCCGAACACGGTTCGCCCGCATCTGGATCGGATGCGCGAGGCCGGTCTGATCGACGTCCAGGTCGGCGGGCGCGGCGAGATCGGCCGACCGCAGCATCGTTATTCCCTGGCTGCGGAGGCTCCGTCGCTCGGCCTCGAGCCGCCCGTCATGCCGATGCTGGCGCGGCTCGTGCTCGCGATGGCCGAACGGCTCGGGGCCGGCGCCGCCGACGCCCACGCGGTCGGTCGTGACGAAGGGATCACCCGTTCCCGTCGGTTTGTCGCTGCGAGGTCGAGCCTCGAAGCAATCGTGAGCGACCTCGATCTCCTCGGGTTCGATCCGGTGGTGACGGACGATGCCGGCGACCCGGACGCGGCGGTCATTGCGTTTGCGAACTGTCCGTTCGGCGACCTCGCCACCACCCACCCCGACCTCGTGTGCAGCCTGCACCACGGGCTGATCGCCGGCATGGTCGCCGGAATGGGCGACACCGAGGTGCGTGAGTTCTGTTCCGTCGTGGACCGGACACCGTGCCAGGTCACCGTGAGTGCGTCGGCACGGGTGCCCGGGTGACACCGGGGCGGCGCGACCGGTAGCATGAGTGCCAGATCAACTTCGAGAGAACTCCGTGAGAGGGGATGACGATGATCACGTTGACCGATACCGCCGCTTCGAAGGTGAAAGAACTGCTCGACGCCGAAGGCGCCGACGAACTCGCCCTGCGGGTCGCCGTGCGTCCGGGTGGTTGCAGCGGGTTCTCGTATGAAATGTTCTTCGACGGTGACATCGCCGGCGATGATGAGCAGGCCACCTACGGGGAGGCCAAGGTCGTCGTCGATCCCGCATCGGCGCAACTGCTCCAGGGTGCCACGCTCGATTACAAGGACGGCCTGGACCAGTCCGGGTTCTCGATCACGAATCCCAACGCATCCCGTACCTGCGGGTGCGGTCAAAGCTTCTCCTGACGTCGTTCACCCGCCGTTTGTGTTGCACTCCGTTGACGAGGTTGCATCACGTCGCCACCCGGTGAGATCGTGACGTCCGATGGTCACCTTCGCCACCCTTCCCGCGTCGCGCTTCCGCCGCCGCATTCTCGGTCTTGGTGCTCTGGCCGTGGGAGCGCTCTACGTGATCGGTGCGCCGATCTTCGTCGACAGCGTCGAGGCTGATCTCGACGCTCGTGTCCCGTCCGAACTCGCCCGACTCGGATTTCCCGACGTCACCGCCGAGTTCTCCGGTCAGGACGGCAACCTGGTCTGCGATCGGCCGCTCGACGATCCGGAAGGTGCCCGAGCAGCCGCATATGACATCCGAGGCGTGCGGCGGATCGAACTGGACCGTTCGTGCCGGGTCCTTGCGGCGGAACTCGAACCGGCAGCGTCCGCCGGGTCGCCCGAGACGGTCGGCGTGACCGACGCGAGTGCAGACGACGGCGAGTTGACGACCGTTGCGACGAGCACCCCGACGACCGAAGCCGAACTGCCCACGATCGTCGACATCGTGGCGGCCAACCCTGGCCTCGGGTTCCTGTCGCTCCTCCTCGCCGAGACCGACTTTCCCGGCGCCGACGGACCCGTCACGCTCTTCGCGCCGAGCAATGCGGCCTTCGATGCGGTCTCGGCCGAACTGGCGGCGCTGCTCCAGAACGATCCGGCGATGCTCGCCACGGTCCTGCGCCACCACGCCGTGAGCGGGATCGTGCCCGGGGCCGATCTGGTCGACGGCGAACTGACCGCGCTGGACGGGACCACGCTGGTGGTGGCCGCCGGCCCGCCGCCGACCGTGGACGGTGCGACCGTCGTCGATGCCGACATCGAGGCGAGTGACGGTGTGGTGCACGTCATCGACCGTGTGCTGATTCCGGATACTCCGGGTCTCCCCGTCGCCGAGCAGCCTGCTGCGACGGCGAGCGTCACCTGGGCCGACGGGAACATGGTCTTGACCGGCGTCGTCGCCAGCGAGGTCGAGCGCAACCAACTCGTGAGCGCGGCTGTCGCCGCCGCTGGCCTGGGGTTCGTCAGCGACCAGACGACCGTCGACCCCGAGGTCGGTGTCGACGCGGTTGTCGCCGGGAGGTTGGCTGCACTGATCGTGGCCATGCCGGCGAATCTGGTGTCGGGCGTGGCCACGTTTGACGGTGTCGACGTCTCCGTCACCGGGATCTACCGGTCTGAGCAGGCGCGCGACGTGTTCATCGCGGCTGCGGCCGGGGCGACGGTCGAACTCCAACCGCCGCCGGTCGCCACGACGGATGACGCGGTCGCCCTCGAGGCGCAACTCAACGAATTCGTCGCTCAGAACCCGATTCGGTTCGAGCCGGGCGCGGCTGTGCTCGGCGACACCGCACTGGCCGTCGTCGACCGGTTGGCCCGTGACTCCCAACAATTCACGGGCGTGGGCATCACCGTCGAGGGCCACACCGACAGCGACGGCGACGCCGGCGCGAACCTTCGCCTCAGCCAGGCGCGAGCGGACGCAGTGCGGGTTGCGCTCGTCGAGCGGGGCGTGGCGCCGGAGGCGATCACGGCGACCGGGTTCGGGAGCGAGCGGCCGGTGCTGGTCGACGGGGTCGAGGACAAGGGCGCCAGCCGACGTGTCGAGTTCCGTGTGGTCACGGCGTGATGAGGCGGCGGATGGCAGCATGACCGACGAGATGAACGAGAAGGTTGGTCGATGCCGTACACGCTGATGAAGGGTCTGATCTGGGTGCTGCTCGCCGTGGTGCTCGGCGTGGTGATCGGATGGCTGCTCCGCAGCGTTGCCGCGAAACGGCAGATCGAGCGTGCTCGCAGCGGCAATGTCGGGTCGACCGACCAAGCCGAGGTCGAACGGCTCCGGAACCGGGTGGCCAACCTGGAGACCGTCGTAACCGAGCGCGACCGGCTCCGAAAGGAGCTCGACGAACGCAGTTCCGTCACCGGCGCAGTGCCTGCGACCGTGCCCGAGTCGATCATCGGAGCACCGCCGGCGGCCGATCCACCGGCTCTCGCAGCCGACACCGAGCTCGCTGAGGCGGCAGCCGTCCTGGGCCGTCCGGTGATCCTCGACGACCTCACGGTGATCGAGGGGATCGGGCCCACGACGGCCGAGCTCTGTCACGGCATCGGGATCACCACGTGGGCGGAACTCTCCGTCACGGAGGTGTCGTTGCTGCGAACGATGCTCAACGATGCCGGCCAGCGGTTCAAGGCGACGGACCCGTCGACGTGGCCGACGCAGGCTGCCCTGCTCGCCGGGTCGGCCTGGGCGGACTTCAAGGCGTTCGTCGATGGCATCGACGGTGATCGCGCTGACGACTGACGCGCCGATCGTCGAGTTCGCGCTGAATGGCGAGCAGGTCCAGGTTCCTGCCACGGGCACCCTGCTGGATACGTTGCGCGAAGTGCTCGGCGTGCGCTCGGTCAAGGACGGTTGCAGCCCGCAGGGGCAGTGCGGCTGCTGCACCGTCTGGGTGGACGGCCGAGCACGGGTGTCCTGTGTGACCCCGGTCGTCAGGGTCGCAGGTCGGGCCGTGACGACCGTGGAGGGGCTCGATGACGCCGATCGGTGGGCGGACTCCTTCTGCGCACGTGGTGGCAGCCAGTGTGGCTTCTGTACGCCAGGCATCATCATGCGCGCGGCTGCGCTCGACGGCGAGCAGCGCTCGTCGACCGACGCCGTTCGCCAGGCCATGTTGGCGCACCTCTGCCGGTGCACAGGATGGCAACCGATCGTGGACTCGATCGTGGAGGTCGACGTCGCGCCGACAGCGATCCGGTCGCCCGACGATGCAGCGGAGCGGGCCCGGATCGAGGGTGGCGTGGACCAGACATTCGGTGCCGCCGTCGCGCTCGGCCTGGGCGGGTTCTCGGACGACACTGCGCCGCCCGATGCTTTGGTAGCGGTGCGTTCGGCAACGGGTGAGTGGGTGATCGGCCGGACCCTGGACGAGGCGCGACAGCGCAGCTTTAAGGTGCAGGGTCGCCGGACGACGGCACCGGTGTCGTGGCCCGTCGACGTCCCGCCCGGATCATGGGTACGGACGCTGCAGACCACCTGGGTGGAGCCCGCCTACCTCGAGCCGGATGCGTCGTGGTGCGAGCCGGGTGGCTCGCCGATGAGTTCGCTCGGGAACGGTGGCGCGTTCGGCGGCAAGCAGACCGGTGCGCTCGGGGCGGTCGCTCGACGGCTCGCCGACGAGCACGGCACCGCCGTGCGCGTCTTGAGTACACGGGAAGACGTGGTGATGACGGGCCCGAAGCGGCCGCCGGTCGGCGCTGGGGTGGGGGCGGACGGAACGGTGGTCGTTCACGTTGCGCGCACCGAGGGCATCGATGCGGCGATCCGGTCGGCCGCCTCTGCGGTCGATGTCGAGATCGAGGTCGTCGAGGTGGACGTGTTTGGCCCGCCGACCTCGTCGGCGCTGCGCGGCGCGGGGTGGGCCGAGGTGGCGGTGCTGCTCGCGTCGTTCCAACCAGGGCCGACCTACACCGTCCGGACCCCCCACGGCGCGATTGCATCGGCGACCGTCGACGACGACGGTGCGATCAGGATCCGGGTCGAGTGCGGACGGGTCCTCGACGACGTCGTGCTCATGAGCTACTGCACCGGTGCCGCGCACATGGCACTCGGCTGGGTGACCGCCGAGGGACTGTCGGTCGATGCCACCGGCGTGCCGCACGATCTCACGATTCGATCGTTCGGGGTGCTCCGTGCGGTCGACACGCCGACGATCACCGTCGAGGTCGTGCACAGCGACG
Source organism: Ilumatobacteraceae bacterium (assembly GCA_039921745.1). GTDB lineage: Bacteria > Actinomycetota > Acidimicrobiia > Acidimicrobiales > Ilumatobacteraceae > Ilumatobacter. The sequence goes on from JBDSBE010000023.1 coordinate 57,097, forward strand.
CCGAGCCGGTCAACGGGAGCGACGCCGTGTTCGCCGCAGTCGCGACTGCAGCGTGGGCCCGGACCGCGTGGTCACCCCGGTGGCCCACGGCCCACTGATTCGCTACTCAGGGTTCGGGCGCCCCGGACCGTTCAGAACCTGACCGGAACTGAGTACGGTCTGCGTGATGAGCAAAACCCTCGGCCCATACACGCCCGCCGTTCGCGCCGGCGACTTCATCTTCGTCTCCGGTCAACTCGGGATGCTCGACGGCGCGCTCGCCGACGGGGTCTCGGCCCAGACCGGCCGGGCGATCGAGAACCTTGCCGGTCAGCTCGAATCGATGGGCGCGACGCTCGGTGACGTCGTCAAGACGACGTGCTTCCTGGCCGACATGGATGCCTTCGCGACGTTCAACGACGCGTACGTCGCCGGGTTCGGCTCGCACCGGCCGGCGCGCTCGACGATTGCGGTGCGTGAGCTGCCGGTCAAGGGTCTGGTCGAGATCGAGGCCGTCGCGTTCAAGCCCGCCGGGTGACGTCGCGACGAGCCCGCTCACGGACGAGCGGGCTCGTTTGCCTGAACGTCTCAGGCGTCGACGGTCGCCGGGGCGACGAGTTGGACGTCGAGTTCCAACGTGACCTTGTCGGAGATCAGCATCTTGTCGCCGCCGAGCGGCACGTTGAACTCGATCCCGAAGTCCTTGCGTGACAGGTTGCCGCTCGCGCTGAATCCCGCTCGTGTCGACTGGTCCATCGGCATCGTCGACGTGCCGAAGAACTCGACCTCGAGCTCCACCGCTTTCGTGATGCCGTTGATCGTCAGGTCGCCGGCCAGGGTGTAATCCTCGTCCTGCCCGTTGATCGACGTCGAGACGAACCGCATCGTCGGGTTGCTCTCGGCGTTGAAGAAGTCACTCGACTGCAGATGGGCATCGCGATCGGCGTTTCCGGTCGCGACGCTGGCGAGTGCGACATCGGCTTCGACCCGGGTGGTTTCGACGCCGTCGGCGACGTCCACGAACCCGTTGACGTCGCCGAAGCGTCCACGGACCTTCGCGAGGCCGAGATGACGCACGGTGAATCCAACATCGGTGTGGTTCGGATCGATGACCCAACGGCCGCTGGTGAGGGGAAGGGAGTTACTCATGACCTCAATGTATACGCAATAGTTGTAAACACAACCAAATATCGGATCGGTGTCGATCTCTCGGAGACCGGCGAGCTGAGCTACCGTGTGCGCCATGGCCGGCGCGATCGCGATCATCGTCGTACTCCTGGTGTTCCCGTCCGTGGTCCTGATGAGCGGCGGGGTCGCTTCGGCGATCGTCGGGTTCTTCCTGCAGCGTGACGGTGAGATCCGCCACGAAGGCAGCGAACTCGTGGCGCTGGACGACTGACCGCCCCCGGTCGCGCCGCCGACGGTAGCGTCCGGGCATGCATCGCCACGACGCCTCGATCGAGGTGCTGACCCAGGCGATCGTGCGGTATGCCGTCGATCGAGTCCGCCTCGACCCGGCCCCGCTCGACGGGCCACGCACGCCCCAGGAGTTGCGGGCGATGGCGGGTCACACAATCACCGCCCGGGGAATCGGCGGGCTCGAGGCCCTGCGGATCTTCGGCGACGTGTTGGCGCCGGCCTGCATCTCGGTCGATCATCCCCGATTCCTGTCGTTCGTCCCGGCGGCCCCGACCGAGGCGTCGATCCTGTTCGACCTGGTCGTCGGTGCGTCGAGCATCTATGCGGGCTCTTGGCTGGAGGGCGGGGGTGCCGTGTTCGCCGAGAACGAAGCACTGCGCTGGATCGCCGATCTCGTCGGTCTCCCCGCGCCGGCCGGGGGCGTGTTCGTCTCGGGCGGAACCGCCGGCAACCTGAGCGCGCTGGTGGCCGCCCGCTGGGATTGGCGCCGCCGAACGGCACCCGACCACGACCGGACACGCGGGGTGATCGTCACGTCCGACGGTGCGCACTCGTCGGTCGCGCAGGCCGCGAGCGCGATGGACGCCGACGTCGCGCTCGTCCCGGCCGACGACGCCGGTCGGATGCACGGGGCGGCGCTGCGCCGAACGATGTCGGAACTGGGCGATGATCGGACCCGCGTGTTCGCGGTCGTCGCGACCAGCGGCACGACCAACGCCGGGATCGTCGACGACCTCGCGGGCATCGCTGACGTCTGCGAGGAGTACGGGGTCTGGTACCACGTCGACGGCGCGTACGGCGGTGCCGCCCTGGTGGCACCCAGTGTGCGTGACCATTTCGTCGGCATCGAACGCTGCGACAGCTTCATCGTCGACCCGCACAAGTGGCTCTTCGCCCCGTTCGACTGCTGCGCCCTGCTGTACCGAGACCCGTCGATCGCCAAGGCGGCGCACACGCAGAGCGCCGAGTATCTCGACGTCCTGCACGACGACGGCGAGTGGAACGCCAGCGACTACGCCCATCACCTGTCGCGCCGAGCTCGCGGACTGCCGCTCTGGTTCAGCCTCGCCACCTACGGCACCGACGCCTACGGCGCGGCGGTCGAGACGACACTGCAGGTCGCGCATGCGGGTGCCGAACTCATCAGGATCAGCCGACACTGCGAACTGGTGATCGAGCCGGAGCTGTCCGTCGTGGTGTTCCGCCGGATCGGCTGGGACGACGCTCGATATCACGCCTGGTCCCAGCAACAACTCGCCGACCAGGAATCGTTCGTGGTCCCCACGAGCTGGCGAGGCGAGACCGTGCTTCGGTACTGCGTCGTGAACCCGATTACGTCGGTCGACGACATCGCGGCGATCGTCGGGTCGTTGGAATGACCGACCTGGTCGTGGTCGGCGCCCGATGCGTCGCAACCCTCGACCACGAGCGCCGCGAGCTCGACGGCGGGTGGGTCTCGATCACCGACGGGTTGATCGAAGCCGTGGGTATCGGCGAGGCTCCGCCCGCACGTGACCGGATCGATGCGACCGACTGCCTCGTCACGCCCGGCCTCGTCAACACGCACCACCACCTCTACCAGAACCTGACCCGGGCGTTCCCTCCGATGACCGACAAGCCGCTGTTCGGGTGGCTGCAGTCGCTGTATCCGCTGTGGGCTGCGATCGACACCGAGTCCGTGTACGTGTCGACCTGGGTCGGTCTCGCCGAGCTCGCCCTCTCCGGTTGCACTACGTCGTCCGACCACCTGTACCTCCACCCACTCGGGGCGGGGGATCTCCTGACGGCCGAGATCGACGCCGCGCGCGACCTCGGTCTGCGGTTCCACCCGACCCGGGGTTCGATGTCGCTGTCCGAGAAGGACGGAGGGTTGCCACCCGACGACGTCGTCGCGGACGACGACGAGATCCTCGCCGACAGCGAAGCCGCGGTCGCCCGCCACCACGACCGCAGCTGGGGAGCGATGACCAGGGTCGCACTCGCGCCGTGTTCGCCGTTCAGCGTCACCGAGTCGCTGATGGTGCGTACTGCGGAACTGGCGGCGCGTCTCGACGTCCGGCTCCACACCCACTTCGCCGAGAACGCCGAGGACGACGATTTCAGCCTCGCGACGTTCGGGTGTCGCCCGATGGATTATCTCGAGCGCACGGGCTGGGCCACCGATCGCACGTGGGTCGCGCACTGCGTCCGTCCGGATGCCGACGAGATCCGTCGGTTGGGCACAGCGGGTGTCGGCGTCGCCCACTGCCCGTCGAGCAACATGATCCTGTCGTCGGGCATCGCGCCGGTCGTCGCGCTCCGGGCTGCGGGCGTCCCGGTCGGTCTCGGCGTGGACGGTTCGGCGTCTGCCGATGCTGCATCGCTGTGGATGGAGGCTCGCCAGGCGATGCTGCTCGCCAAGCTCGATCAGGGGGCCCATGCCGGGACGGCGCGCCAGGCATTGGAGATGGCGACGATCGGCGGTGCCGCGTGTCTGGGGCGGACCGGCGAGATCGGCGTGCTCCAGTCGGGCGCGGTGGCCGATCTCGCAGTCTGGTCGCTCACCGGGCCGATATTTGCGGGTGCGGTCGCCGACCCGATCGAAGCGTGGCTGCGGTGTGGTCCGGCGTCGGCGCGCGACACGGTAGTGGCCGGGCGACCGATCGTCCGCAACGGTGTGCTCACGTCCGATCGGGTCGACGAGATGCTCACGCAGCACGCCCGTCTCTCGCGTCGCATCCAACGACTCCCATGACGAATTGTGCCAGGCACAATTCGTCACGGGGAGTGGTGGGCCGTCGAGCCTGGCCGGCCGTGCTCGCCACTGCCGTCCTGTTCGGGGGTTGTGCGGGCGATGACGGTGTCGCCGCCGTCGGGTACCGGCAGTCGGAGACCGCGACCATCGCAACGGCCCTGCCGGGAGACGCCACGTCGGACGCCCCCTCGGCGTTCCCGGGTGACGAGTCCGAGCAACGCAGCGTCGATCGCGTCCCGCGCCCAGGCGACGTGATCGTTCGAGCAGACGAACCTCGGCCGACCAGTGTGGCTGTCGTCGGCGACTCCCTCACCGTGTCGGCCACGGAGGAGATCGAGTCGGCGCTCGACTCGGCGGGTTTCGACGCGATCGACGTCGACGGTCAGGAGGGTCGCCGGATGACCCACGGTCGCAACGACCTGACCCCCGGAGTCGACGTGGTCGCCGACATCCTGACCCGGTCGAAGCCCGAACTGTGGGTGATCGCACTGGGCACGAACGACGTGGCGTCGGTCGACGATCTGAGTGGCTTCCGGTCGGAGATGCGGTCGATCCTCGATCTCCTGCCGCCCGATGCCGACGTGATCTGGGTCGACCTCTGGATCCGCGATCGGTCCGAGTCGATCATCGAGGCGAATCAGCTGATCCGGACCGAGCTTCGGGCGTGGTCGGCTGATGCGTCCGTGGTCGACTGGCACGACCACGGTCTGGACGACGGCGTCATCACGGCAGACGGCGTGCACCTAACCCAATTCGGCCAGCAGCTGTTCGCAGACTCGATCGCGGATGCGATCGACGAGATGTTCTCGAACTGATCGGTCGTCGTCCATCGCCTGTTCACCCGAACGGGCGACATAGAGTGATGACGCAACGCGGAGCGGGAGGTGGGCGTGGCAGAGGCAACGATCACGGAACTGGGCGTCGGTGAGGTCGACCCCGACCACCCGTGCACCGAGGTGTCGCTCTACGCACCGGACCACGATCTGCTGGCCTACATGTTGCAGGACCTGCGGGGCCTGATCCGGTCCAACGACGCCGGGCGGACCGAGCTGATCGACCACCAGCCGATCCTCTGGCAGGTGCACGGCCTGCGCCGGCGGGCGGTGGTCTGTGACGGCGAGGAGATCCGCCGACGAGAGCGAGTGTGCGTCGTCGGCTTCTTCGCCGACCCACGCGACGACATCGAGTACGAGTCGCTCGACGAACTCGAGCTGAGTCTGCTGCTGGAGTTCCGGAACTACCCGGGCATCCTGAGCTACAGCTCGATCGAGCTCGCGAACCAGTACTGGGCGAACCTGGTCGTCCACACCGAGCCCGACGACACCGAGGCGTGGCGTTCGAGCGCGGCGCACGCCCACGCCGTCACCTACTCGTCAACGCTCTACCGATGCGTTCGGATCCACAACGGGCAGCTCCCGGGCGGTGTCACCGGGAACCAGGCGATCGCGATCAACCGGACGAAGTACTGGGATTATGCGGCCGACCCGACGTGGCAGGCGATTCGCGAGTTCGACGTGCCACTCGAGCGGCCGCGGTCACGCTGACCCGGTCGATCACGGGCATCGCTCGGCCTGCGTGGTCAGGTCCCCCATCGGGACTGGCCGAAGCGGTATCCGACCGACCGCACGGTCGCGATCAGGTTGGCGTACTCCTCACCCAGCTTGGCGCGCAACCGCCTGATGTGGACGTCGACGGTCCGTGCCCCACCGTAGTACTCGTAGCCCCACACGCGCGACAGGAGGATCTCACGCGTGAACACCTTGCCGGGGTTCTGTGCGAGGAACTTGAGCAGCTCGTACTCCATGTAGGTGAGATCGAGCGGCCGATGCGCGATCGTGGCCTGGTACGTCTCGAGGTTGAGGCTCAGATCGCCGTACTCCACGAGGTCGGCCCGCACGTCGGTCGTCACGCCGCTGGACCACATCAGGTGTCTGACGCGGGCCTCGAACTCCGTCGGGTGGAACGGGGTCAGGCAGAAGTCGTCGAACATGTCGTCGCGCAGTGTGAGGTCGGCGAGGTGGGCGCCGCCGACGAGGACGAGCACGCCGATGCCGGAATCGTCTTTGCGCACGGCCCGAGCGAACGCCCAGGCCGCCTCCGAGTCCGCCGAGCAGTCAATGACGGCACCGGCCCATCCGTCGGTCGGCTCGCTGTCGGTGGCCTCGTCGGCTGAGGAGACCCCCTTCCAGCTGTACCCGGCGAGGTCGAGCGCGCGGGCGACCTCGGGCGCGACGGCGTCGGCGAACACGACGATCGAACGTGCCGAGGTCGCCTCGTCGCCGGCCACTACATCGACCCCAGGTATCGGTCGAGTTCGAACTGGCTGACGTGCGTCTTGTAGTCGCGCCACTCGCGCCGCTTGTTGCGCAGGAACCATTCGAAGATGTGATCCCCCAGCGAGTCGTGCACGAGTTCGGATCGCTCCATCGTGTCCAGCGCCTCCGACAGCGATTGCGGCAGCTGGTTGATCCCGAGCTTGCGGAGTGCGGCGTCGTCCATCTCGAACAGGTTGGCGTCGGCCTCTTCGGGGAGTTCGTAGCCCTCGTCGATGCCGCGCAGCCCGGCCGCGAGCAGGAGGCTGAACGCCAGGTACGGGTTGCAGCCCGGGTCCGGCGAGCGATACTCGATCCGGGTCGCGATCGGGTTGCTCTTCTTCGCGATCGGCACTCTGATGAGTCCACTGCGGTTGTTGCGGGCCCAGCTGATGTGCACGGGCGCCTCGAACCCGGGGACGAGCCGCTTGTAGCTGTTGACGCTCTGATTCGTGATCGCGGTGATCTCTGCCGCGTGGCGGAGCAAGCCGGCCATGAACGCCTTGGCGATCGGCGAGAGCTGGTGTTGGGCGTCGCCGTCGAAGAATGCGTTGTCGTCGCCCCGGAACAGCGACATGTGCAGGTGCATCCCCGAGCCCTGCACGCCTTCGAGCGGTTTGGGCATGAAGGTTGCATGGACCCCCTGACTCGCGGCCACCTCCTTCACGATCAGGCGGAACGTCATGACGCTGTCGGCCATCGTGAGGGCGTCGGTGTGGCGCAGGTCGATCTCCTGCTGGCTGGGCGCGTCTTCGTGGAAGCTGTACTCGACCGGGATGCTCATCTGCTCGAGCTTGCGGATCGTTTCCTTGCGCAAGTTCCCGGCTGCGTCGCGGGTGGTCAGGTCGAAGTAGCTGCCCTGGTCGAGCGGTTTGGGGCGTTGGCCGTTCTCGGTCGGCTGCTCGAAGTAGAAGAACTCGATGTCCGGAGCGATGTAGAACGTCAGCCCGCGTTCGTGCGCGGCTTGCACGTGCCGCCGCAGCACCTGGCGTGGGTCGCCTTCGAACGGTTGACCGTCGAGGTGCCGGATGTCGCAGAAGACCCGGGCCTCCGCAGCACCCGGCTCGCTCCACGGGATCAACTCGAACGTGTCGGGGTCGGGCACCGCGAGAACGTCGGCTTCCTGGATTCGGGAGAAGCCGTCGATCGACGAGCCGTCGAACGTCATCCCGTCCTCGAGCGCGTTCTCGAGTTCGGCAGGGCTGATCGCGAAGCTCTTGAGGTTGCCGAGCACATCGGTGAACCACAGCCGAACGAGGCGCACGCCGCGTTCTTCGACGGTTCTCAGGACGTAGTCGCGATGGGGATCGAGCATGTCGTGTTCCAGTCTGGTCGCTCGGCGGCCGTTCGAACGAGAGGAAATTGCGGACGGGAGCCCCTGGGCTCCCGTCCGTTCTCGCGAAGGTTCAGCCGTTCGCGGCCGACGTCATGAGCGCTTGGTGCCGGCCTTCTTGACGGTTTTCTTCGTGGCGCCGGTGTTCTTGGCGGTCTGCTTCGGCGGACGCTTCGATGCCTGCTTGGCGCCGCAGATGATCTCGGTCAGCATGCCGGCGACCACGTACGGATCGCAATTGGCGTTCGGGCGGCGATCTTCGGCGTACCCCTTCTTGTCGATCGCGACCTGCCACGGGATGCGGATCGATGCGCCGCGGTCGGAGACGCCGTAGCTGAAGTGCTCCCATGACGCGGTCTCGTGCGCACCCGTGAGGCGGTCCTTGATGCCGTCGCCATAACCCTCGAGGAGTTCGAGGTAGTTGTCGCCGACCGCCTCGCAGGCCGCGATCACGGCATCGTAGCTGTTGCGCATCGCGGCGTTCGAGAAGTTCGTATGGCATCCGGCGCCGTTCCAGTCGCCTTTCTCGGGTTTGGCGGCGAAGCTGATGATCACGTCGTAGTCCTCGGCGATCCGGTGCAGCAGCCAGCGGGCGATGTGCATGTGGTCGCCGACCTCGGTCGGACCGGCCGGGCCGATCTGGAACTCCCACTGGCCCGGCATGACCTCGGGGTTGGTGCCGGAGATCTTGAGGCCGGCGTCGATGCACGCCTGGGTGTGCTCCTCGACGATGTCGCGACCGGAGATGCGGCCCGTGCCGACCCCGCAGTAGTACGGGCCCTGCGGCGCAGGCAGGCCGCCACCGTCCGGGAAGCCGAGCGGGCGGCCGTTGGCGCGCAGCATGGTGTACTCCTGCTCCATGCCGAACCACATGTCCTGGTCGATGTACTTCTTGTTGGCACTGCGGGCCGCGGCGCGGGTGTTGGTCGGGTGCGGCCGCCCGTTGACGAGCATCACCTCGCACATCACGAGCTTGTTGCGGCCGCCTCGAATCGGGTCCGGGCAGGTGAAGACCGGCTTGAGCACACAGTCCGAGCGGTCACCGGTCGCCTGGTTGGTGGACGACCCGTCGAAGCCCCACACGGGCATCTCCGACGTGTCGTCGTGCATGATCTTCGTCTTGCTGCGCAACTGCGGTGTCGGCTCGGTTCCGTCGAGCCAGATGTATTCAGCTTGGTACGCCACGGGTGGGTCCTTCCGGATCTTCGATGTAGGGGCAGCGGCACAGTGCCACCGCGCGATGACACCTCCATGTTGGCAATGTGAACGCCGTGTGAACAACGTCTCGCCGATTCGATCCCGGTCGGGCTGCGGTCTGCCTGCGTGACACGCGATCTGAGCTCGTGCGGATGTGGCGGTGGGGGCTCGCTGGGCTGGTCGCCGTGGCGCTCGGATGTTCGTCGGCAGGGCGAACCGGTTCGCTCGACACGCTCCCACTCGACGATTCGCCGTCGGCAGACCAGACGGGCGGCTCCGCCGACGACCTGGCGCCGAGTCAGATCACCGCGAGTACGGTGGCGCGCCCGTCGATTCCCGATCCGTGCGACGTCGCCGACCTGTCGATGTGGACGGCGCAGGTTGCATCGGGGTCCGCAACCATCCGGATCCGCAACGACGGCTCGACGTGGTGCGCCGTCGACGTCGTCGAATCGGCCGCCCTCGACCCGATCGCCGAACAGGATCTCTGGCTGGAGCCGGACGACTGGGCCGACCTCGTCGCAGGACCGCGTGATGACTCGTGCGGCGAGCCGTCGACGGTCGACTCGATCGAGTTCGACGTCAACGGCGAAACGGTCGTCGTGACGACTGCGTTGGAGACGTGTGGATGGTGGATCACAGCCCTGTATCCGGTCGTCGGAGCGCAGCAGCCGTGCGCAGCCGACGCACTGACGGGCACCTGGGTCGAGGCCGACCGTGCGCTCGTCGTGGGGAACGTTTCGTGGTCGTCCTGTGATCTGGCGATCGTCGACGACCGGGGGGCCGCAGGGTCAATCGTCCGGCTGGCAGCGGGCGATGTAGCTGCTTGGGCGTCGACCGACGTCGATCCGGCGACGTGCGACGAAGGCCCGACGCTGCCCTTCGGTCAGGCCGTCGACATCAGCAGCGTGCCGCCGTGTACCGCATTCGCAGGCCCGGGTCGACCCGTCGTCGAGGTCGCGCCGTCACTCGCGACTGCGTGGGCGGACGGATCGCTGGATCCATTCGCACCGTCGACATAGCCTGGGCGACATAGCCTGAGCGACGTGAGTTGGATCGAGCGGTCGATCGAGGAGGTGCTGGCCAACGCCGCCGCGACCGGCGCCCTCGACACACCGGAGTTGACGGGTCGTCAGCTCGACCTCGACACCCAGCGCAGTCAGGGGTGGTGGGCCGATCAGTTCACGCGACGTGAGTTGAGCCACGATCGTCGTCGTGTCGCCGAGGCCGCTGCGGCGCAAGCTCGGATCGGCTTCTGGAGAGCGGACACGTCGGGCGATCTGCACGATCGCGTCCGGGAGGCGAACGAGGCGATCGCCCGGGCCAACATCAATCTGGTCGACGGCGACCGTCTCGTTCCGTTCGACCCGTTCGACATCGAAGACCGGTGGCGCCGGCTCCGTCGGACCTGACCGACAGCGACACGCCGAAACCCCGCAACACCCCTCTGTCAGGGTGTGGTCAGTTCGAAAGGGGAACACCATGCGAATCCTGATCGCCGTCCATCAACAACACCGGGTCCACGATGCTCGCCCTGGCGACGCCGTCGACGGGGAGATCGTGACGCCCGTGCTGATCGACTGCTCGGAACCGGACCGGTGTCCATGCAACCGGTCGTGGGCAGGGCTGTCGACGACCGGGTTCTCCGCACTGGCCGAGGTCGCGGAGCGCCCCAACCTGACCAAGGGCGACGTTCGCCGGGCGATCCACGACCTGCTGGACGACGTCGGCTGGATCGATGACCTCGTGCAGGCGGTCGAAGCGGGGGAGACGTACTTCGACGGCCACGCCGTCTCGGATCCGGTGTGGGCGACCGAGTGCATGATCGATGAACACCTGGCCCAGATCGAGCAGATCTGCGCGACGTTCCCCATCGGCACCGTCGTGTCGCGCCTCGGCGATCTCGTCGCGCCGAGCGCCGACTCCTTCGCCGCATGACGAATCGTGCCAGGAGCGTGCGCCGATCGGCGAAGCGCGACTGTGCAGTCGCTCGACGCCGTCACAGGACCCTGGGACTCATTTCGGCTGGAGCCGCCGCGGGCAACATCACGAGCCCTGGCTCGCTCACCCGAGTGGAGATCAGGCTGCCGGAAACTGTGTCGACGGTTCGCGACGTCCTCTTGTGCCGGCCCAGTGCTCGCGGTAGTTTGACGCCGGGGTTCGACAAAGGAGGACATCGTGTCATCACGCATCCGTGGCCGGAGCTGGGCTGTCCTGGCAGCAGGCGTTCTCGTCGCAGCACTCGGGGCTTCAATCGGCTCGGTCGACGCAGCAGGAACGCGAGCATCCTCCGAGGGACTGGGTTCCTCGGTCTCGCACGCCGGCGTCACGCAGACATTCGTCGTCGTGTACCGCGCCGGCGCATCCTCGACGAAGGCCGCAGCCGCGGTGGCCGCTGCAGGCGGCACGCTCGTTGCCAACTATCGAGAGATCGGTGTCGTCGTCGCCCGGTCGTCGAACCCCAGCTTTGCGTCTGCGATGGCGCGCAGCACGGGAGTCGAGGTCGCAGCATCCACCGCCGGGCTCGGCGTCTCCGTCGGCGATGACGGTGCGGACTCGTCCGGCGGGCCGTTGCCAGGTGACGCTCC
>JBDSBE010000024.1:0-40868 GCA_039921745.1 Ilumatobacteraceae bacterium
TCACGAGAGCGTCGTCGTAGATCGAACGCTCGACGAGCATCCGGGTCGGCGCATTGCAGGACTGACCGCTGTTCATGAAGCAGGACCGCACGCCGCGCGTCACGGCCTTGTCGTCGGCGTCGGCGAAGATGATGTTGGCACCCTTCCCGCCCAACTCCAGCGCCACGCGCTTGACGGAGTCAGCGGCGTTCTTGGTGATCGCGACACCGGCGCGGGTCGAACCCGTGAACGACACCATGTCGACGTCGGGATGGCCGGAGAGCTGGGTTCCGACGCCCGGCCCGTCACCGTTCACCAGGTTGAACACCCCCGCCGGGAAACCCGCCTCGTGCACGATGTCGGCGAACAACGCCGACGACAACGGGGCGACCTCGGACGGCTTGAGCACCATCGTGCAGCCGACGCCCAACGCCGGAGCGACCTTCAGCGTGACCTGGTTCATCGGCCAGTTCCACGGGGTGATCAACGCACACACCCCGACCGGCTCGAGCAGGATCCGGTCCCCAGGTGCGTGATCGCCGAGCGGACGGTCGAAGTCGAAGTGGTTGAGCGCCTCGATCGTCGTCTTGATGTGACCGGCGCCGGCGCCCACCTGTGCGGTCTGTGCGAGCGCAATCGGAGCGCCCATCTCCATCGAGATCGCCTCAGCCATCTCACCGGCGCGCGACTTGTACACCTCGAGCAGCTGCTCGAGCAGCGCGATCCGTTCGGCCGGGTCGGTGGCGGCCCAGGCCGGGAACGCCGCAGTGGCTGCCGCGACCGCAGCGTCGGTGTCGGCCTGCGACCCGAACGAGATCACCGCGCACGGCTGCTCGTTCGACGGATTGATCACCTCGACGTCATGGGAAGACGACGGCGCGACCCACGCCCCGTTGATGTAGAAGTTGCGTCGGTCGAGGAGTTCGGTCGTGCTCATTGGTGGCTCGCTTTCGAGAAATGTCGGTGAGTGCTGGCGGCTCCTGACGGTAGTACTGCGACGGCCGGATCGCCACGCCGGGCTCCCACCGCCGCAAATCGGTGTTCGTCAGCTCGCAGCGCCGTCGATCCGGCCGACGATCAGATCGACCAGGTCCGCGATCGGCAGCCGGCCGTCGACGACGATGACGTCGGGCTCGTCGTCAGTCGGCGGCTCGAGGGTGGCGAACTGACTCGCCACCATGTCCGCCTTCATGAAGTGGCCGACTCTGCCGCCGACGCGTTCGAGAACCGTTGCCCGGTCGACGTCGAGGTACACGAACGTCACGCCGTCGGCTTCGCGGAGGCGGTTGCGATAGGGAACCGTCAGGGCCGAACAGGTCACCACGATCCGGTCGGATGACGCCAGCGCGTCACGTAACCGGTCGACCCAGGGCCACCGGTCGTCGTCGGTCAGCGGCACCCCGGCCGACATCTTGTCGATGTTGGCCTGTGAATGAGCCGAGTCCGCATCGATGTAGCCAGCGTCGAGCCGAGCGGCCACGCGCTCCCCGACGGTCGTCTTCCCGGACCCGGAAACCCCGTTCACGACAACCCGCAACCGCTCGCTCATGAACGATCACATCGATCCATCCGACCATCTTGATCCGATCGACGTGGTCGAGCACGATCGACGGTGCGATGGCGGCAGTCACTCGCGTGTCGGGCGACGCTGCGCGACACTGACGGACGTGCATAGCGAGGAGCCGCTCGTTGGCGGCGGAACCCACGTCGGCCAGGTCATCCGCGTCGGTGACACCGTTCGGCGGCCGAGAGCAGCCGGAGCCGAGCTCGTCGAATCGTTCCTGCTGCATCTCGAACGTGTCGGTTTCGAACCCGCGCCGCGATACCGAGGCGTCGACGAACTCGGTCGGCAGATCTTGACCTACATCGAGGGCGTGGCCGTCGTCGCACCCTCCTGGCTCGACGACGATGACGCCAACAGATTGCACCTTGTGGACGTCGCCCAAATGCTTCACATGCTGCACGCCGCTGGCGAGGGGTTCGCCCCACCGCGGGGTGCGGCTGCGCTCCGATCATGCCCGGCTCCGGGAACGACGTGGTTGCACGGCGACGTTCACTACGGCAACCTCGTGTTTCGGGGCGACGAGCCGGTGGCGTTGCTCGACTGGGACTTCGTGACGCGCGGTGATCCGCTCTATGACGTCGTGACGTTGCTGTTCTCGGCCCGCTGTCCGCGTCTCGATCGACCAGATGAGTTCGAGGAGCGGTGCGTGTCGGCACGCCGGACGCTCGCCGCCGTGCTCGACGGATATGGCGCAGATTGCGAGCAGCGCCGTCGGGCGCCCGGCGTCGCGTCGGTGATGAGCGCCGGCGCCGCCGACTATCTGGCGGACCTCGGGCCGGTTCGAGCCGGCGCCTCCAGCGTTGCAGAGTTCGACGCAGAGATCGCACGTCGCCGATTTCTCGGCGAGTGGTGGCGTGACCAGACCGTTGCATGACGCGACGTGCGCCGTTGTGCGACGAGGAATCCCGGGGACGACCGTCGTCAGTAGCTGCCGGGGGTGAATTCGAGGTCGCCGGCGACCAGTGGACAGCGCACCACGACGCAGTCGGCCCGGACATCCATCGTGGCTCCCTCGATACCGACGAGCCACCAGAGTCGGGGTTCGACGCCCACGACACGAAACTCGGTCCAGCGTGACGGGTCGGAGACGGTGGGGGCCAGCGTGAGCAACAGCGAGCCGTCCGACCATTCGGCGCGACTCATGACGACATCGGCCACGTCGACGTCGACCACCTGCGGGCAGGAGGCAAGAGGCGCCGCCGAGAGCGCAGCCCACCGACCGGGCCCGGCCGCCTCGGCGGTCGCGAGGAATGCGTTGAATTGCCCTCGGGGGTACGGCTCGTCGAGCCCCATCCCCCACGTGAACTCGCCGTCGGACCACGTCGGTTCGAACGACGCCTCGATCGCTTCGACGAGACGCTGTTCCAGATCGTGCAACTCCCATTCGCGCGCCAGCACGAGTGACGATGCATGCCCGCGCCCCGCCCGCAGCGGGCGCACGATGTCGCGATCGAAACCGGCTGCGGCGCATGCAGCGGCGAACAGTCGGCTGGCGTCGTCGGGAACCTGCGGCGCCGCATAGAACGCCGTCGTCAACGCACCTGCGGCCGACACCCGATGATGGACGTCGAGGACGGGGTCGTAGTACAGCGATGTCGTGGTGGGCAGATCGTCACGATCGAGATCGAGATAGTGCTTGCGGGCATACGCCCACCACGGCCCGAACGCCTCACCGTGCAGACCGGTTCCGTGTCGATTGTCGTGGAGCCTCAGACCGAGGCCCGCTCCGGCCAGTCAAAACGGCCAGACCTTGATGTTCTCTCAATGACTTCCGATCGGCGCTGCCAGCCACTGGTCGCGGAGATTGGCGGCGATCTGCGAATGCGTCCACGTGAACGAACAGTCACCGTCTCGGATCAAGTCGAACGGTTCGTTCCAACGATCGTGGGCGTTCGGCCCGTTGTCGACCATCGCTCGGATGCCGAGGAGGACCAGCAGAAAACCCTGGTAGAAGAGCATTCCGTCGGCGGCGACCGGGTCGAGCTGGACCCCGTAGGGCTCGGTCCCGTTGGCCGTCCAACCCGGTACGTCGTAGTCGCCCCACAGCTCCTTCGGGATGAACAACCGGTAGACATCGGGATAGTCAGCGCGGGCCGGATCGTGCCCGAACTGGGTGAGCCAGTCAGCCGCCGACCACCACCCGGTGTGGCGCTCGATCAGCTCGTCGAGGATGGCCACGTAGGGCGCGGTCCAGGCCGGCGTCCGGTGCGCCATCAAACCCATCGCGTACGACGAGTCGACCAGGTCGAAGCGGTGCCAGCTCGCCATCGGCGGGTCGGATCGGTCGTCCCAGTGCGGGTGCGGCCGGCCGTCCCGACTCCAGTCATCGGGCGTGTGGGCCTTGCGATGCAGGTAGCGCAGCCACCCAACCGAGCGCTCGGACAGACCCACCCGGCCACGGTAGCCCAGGCCGCGACGCACGACCGCTCGGAATCAGGTCCGCTCGGGGTCAGGTCCGTTTCGCCCCACCGATCCGCAGGAGCGGTCCGGTCGACGCCGACGTGATGATCGCCATCACGACGACGGCTGTGTAGGACGACCGGTTGAGGACGCCGATCGACAGACCCACGGTTGCGACCACGACCTCGAGTGCGCCGCGTGCGTTGAGCGCAGCCCCGACGCTGAAGGCGTCGCTCCGCGAGAGCCCGCCGACCCGGGCGCCGGCGTACGAGCCGAGCAGCTTCGTTGCCGTGGCCACCACCACCACGACGACGACGCCGACCACGACACTCGGGTCGGCGAGCGCCGTCAGGTCGACGCGTAGACCCGCGACCGCGAAGAACAGCGGCGCGAAGACCGCTGCCGTCGTGATCTCGAGGTGCTCACGCACCGATGTGTCGATGAGCCGACTACGACCGATCGCGATCCCGGCGAGGAACGCTCCGATCACCACCTCGAGACCGATCGCATGGGTGATTGCACCGACGGCGACGGCGAACAGCACGACGATGCTGAGCGACGCCGCCGGGCCGCCCTCGCGCCGACCCACGGCGAGGAGCATTTGATCGAGAAATCGTGGCCCGAGCGTCAACGTGACCACCGTGACGAACACGACGCCGACCACGGCGATCAACACGCCACCGATCGACACGGAGCCGTCTTCGGCCACACCCGCGAGCACTCCGAGCAGGATCCAACCGATGACGTCGTTGGTCATCGCGACGGCGAGCACGAGCTGGCCGATCGGAAGGTTGAGCAGGCCGAGATCACTCAGGATCCTAGCCGCGACCGGCAGCGACGAGATTGCCAGCGCGACGCCGATGAAGACCGAGAACGTCGCAGTTCCACTGCTGCCGACGAACGATTTGGGGAGCAGCCAGCCGACCCCGACCCCTGCGCCGAACGGCACCAGCAGGCTGCCGATCGCAGTCGTCGTCACGACCCGACCCTGCCGCTTGATCGATGCGAGATCGGTTTCGGCACCGGTGGTCACCAGCAGCAGGGCGATCCCGAACCACGCCAGACCCAGCAGCAGACCGGCTTGGCGGGCATCTTCCGGGAACAGCCATTCCCAGCCTCGCGGCCAGACCTGGCCGAGCACCGACGGTCCGAGGACCATTCCAGCGAGGAGCTCGCCGACGACGCGCGGCTGACCGATCAGCCGCAGCGCATACCCGCCGAGGCGGGCGCTGAACAGCAGCACCAGCAACTGACACCAGAACAGGAGCAGCTCGTGGTCACCCAGCGGCGGCAGCGGCACCGACCCTGCGAGAACCATGCGGCATGGTAGCGACCGGTGCGGCGCCGGAGAAACCAACACCTCACGACGTGAGGCGGCTCAACACGTACTGATCGAAGTCGTGGACGTTGCGCTCGAGGTGGGAGAACGGCGCGCGATCGAACTGCGGCGAGCGGGCATTTCGTCTGATCCCTTCGACGATCGGTCGGTCCTCCTCGTTGACCTGTGCGACGAGATCCAGCAACCGTCCGATTTCGCGATCGCGATCGGACCAGCCTTCGAGGACGTCCGGCGCCACGGCGACCTGCCATGCGATCCTGACGTGATCGGTGCCGATCGGAGTGATCCGGAGGAACCACAGCCAGTCGGGCTGGAGTTGGACGACGAATCCCGGGTAGATCGCCGCCAGCACGATCGTCTTGCGCCCTGCAGGATCCCGGGCACCTCGGATGGGACCGGCCCGGATTGCATCGCCCCAAACCTCATGATCGACCGAGGGCGCTTCCCGCCCGGAGGCCCGTTGGCCGGCACGGTACTGTTCAGACCATGGACCAAACCGAGATCCGACGCACGGACGCGATCGAGGCGGCGATGGCCGACATCCGCACCATCGATGCCGCGGAGCACGACGCGGCGGGCATCACCCGGGCGGGCGTCGAGGACATCCGGGACCGCCTCGTCGAACTGAGCGCACAGGCCGACCTCTTTCCGGCCGGCGAGTTCCCGCCTCCGGGGCCCGAGGCCGAGGAGTCGAGCTATCTGTATCGGCTGTCGCAGGACGACGATGATCGGTTCGCGCTTTACGCCCAATCGAGTCGCGGCCACGTCGAGACCCCCGCCCACAATCACACCACCTGGGCGGTCGTCGTCGGACACGCCGGCCACGAGTTGAACCGATTCTACGAACGGACCGACGAGGGCGTCGCCGAAACACACCGGCACCTCGTCGAGGCCGGTACGGGCGTCGCCATGCTCCCCGACGACCTGCACTCGATTCACATCGACGGCCCGGCGCTCAACTTCCACTGCTACGGCTTGGCACTCGAGCAGCTCCATGATCGGGAGTACTTCCACACGGTCGAGCGGCGCTGGAAGACGTTCAGGCCCGTCAGCGGGATCCGCGAGGCGCGCCACGAGCTGCTCTGCTGATGACCGATCAGGTGCCGGGCGACGATCCTGACGCCGTCGGGCTCGTCACGCCGGCGACATTGGCGGATTGGCTCGGCGACGGTGCGGAACTCGCTCTCCTCGACGCTCGCGAGCAGGGCGTGTTCTTCCACGGGCACCTCTTCCATGCGGCATGCGTCCCGCTGTCGCACCTCGAACTCGACCTGCCCCGGCTGGTCCCCCGTCGCGCCGTCCGGACGGTCTGGTGCGACGACGGGGTCGGCGACCTGGCTGCTCGGGCGGCCAACCGTTCGGCCGATCTCGGCTGGTCGAACGTCTCCATCCTCGACGGCGGCGTGGCCGGCTGGGCGGACAGCGGACGGGAGGTGTACAGCGGCGTCAACGTGCCGTCAAAGGCGTTCGGCGAGTCGGTCGAGCACCGCTTCGCGACGCCGTGTGTCTCCGCCGGCGACCTGAAGCAGATGCTGGACGACGGGACCGACCTCGTGATCCTCGACGCCAGGCCGATCGACGAGTTCCGACGGATGAGCATTCCGACCGGCACCGACTGCCCGGGCGCCGAACTGGTCCACCGGGTCAAGCAGGTCGTGACCGACCCCGGCACCCTCGTCGTCGTGAACTGTGCGGGCCGTACTCGCAGCATCATCGGGTGCCAGTCGCTCATCAACGCCGGCCTGGAGAATCGCGTCGTCGCGCTCGAGAACGGAACCATGGGTTGGGAACTCGCGGGCTACGACGTCGACCGAGATCGAGACGAGCACGCTCCCGACCCTGGGCCGCACGCCCGTGCATGGGCGGGAGCCGCCGCCCAGCGGGTCGGGCGACGGTTCGGTGTGCAGCACATCGACCACGACGAACTCGCCGAGATGGTCGCCGATGGTGACCGGACCACCTGTCTGCTCGATGTTCGAACGCCCGACGAGTTCGGCAGCGGCCACCTGCCGGGCAGCCGATCGGCGCCGGGTGGACAGCTCGTCCAGGCGACCGACGAGTACGTGGCGACCCGTCACGCGCGGCTCGTGCTGATCGATGACGACGGCGTGCGCGCCACGATGACGGCGTCATGGCTCCGCCAACTCGGGTGGAGCGACGCCGTCGTGCTCGATCGCGCGCTCGACGGGCGGGACCTCGAGGTCGACCGGGCTCCTCGACGCGAGGACACTCGGACGCCGTCGACGACCGCCCAGGCGATCCGAGTGTCGGAGCTGGCCGAGCGGCTCGACGAGGTGGGCCTGGTCGTGCTCGACATCGGCACCAGCCTGAAGTATCGCGATCGTGGCCACATCCCGGGCGCGTGGTGGGGGGTCCGGAGCCGCCTGGACGCAGCCAGAGCGACGATCGGAGACGTCGCGACGATCGTGCTCGCCTCGACCGACGGTCGCTTGGCCGAACTCGCGATCGACGATGCCCGACGGTGCTGGCCGGACGCCGACGTGCTCGCGCTGACCGGCGGCACGAGGTCGTGGCGCCACGCCGGGTGTCTGATGGAATCCGGGTTTGCCCGACCGACCACCGAACCGGACGATGTCTGGTACAAGCCCTACGACCATGCGGGCGGCGTGGCGGTCGACCACATGAACGACTACCTCAGCTGGGAGATCGCCCTGGTCGACCAGATCGAGCGCGACCCCACCGTCGAGTTCCCGACCTTCACCTGACCCGCCAGGCCCGCGCACGTCCCACCCGCAGCCAGGTGTTGCGCTGGGAGCGGTGGGGTACACGAACCTCATGAACTCCGACGCAGGCAAGCACCATGCCGAACACGACGCCAAGGACGATGCGGCCACCCACCACGATGACATGGACGACGTCGCCACCAACGACGCATCCGACCACGCCGACTCCCGGCTCGATCCGGTCGACGGAGATGTGGGCATGCCAGGCGAGCTGATCGACACCCCGGCCAACCTCCCGGGGGATCAGGACGAAGACGACCACCCGCCGACGGTGTCGGAGATCCACGGTCGCGACACCTGACCTCAGTCGGAGAGCGCCTCCGCCAACTCCTCGAATACCTGCGACAGCACGCCGCCGAAGGTCGGAAAGGGCTGGATCGTCCGCACGAGGCGCGTCACCGGGACCTCACCGTCGATCGCGATCACGAATGCATGCGACAACTCGTCCATGCCGGCACCGATCCCGTGGGCGGCGACGATGCACCCTGTCGAGCGACGTGCCGCAACGCTGAGGAACCCCGGACACTGCTCGTCGGCGTGGTGTCGTGGCGTCTCGACCTCCACGTCCGCCCAGACGACGTCGTCGTCGTGCGCGAGGTCGCTGCGGGGAGGGCCGACGATCATGACGGGCGGGGTGATGAAAATGCATGCAGGCGTCACCGCATCGCCGTACATCCGTTCACCGTCGCCACTGATCTGATCGGCCACGACGACACCGTGGTGATTGGCGATGTGCGTGTACTGACCACGGCCGGCGGCGTCTCCCGCCACCCAGACGGCGACATCCGCGCCGACCCCGTTCAGTCGTCCCGTGTCGTCGATATCGAGATCGTCGGGATCCACCCCCAGCGCGTCGAGACCGATATCGCTCACGTTCGGCACTCGACCGGCAGCGACGAGGATCCGCTCGGCTCGCACGGTGCGCCCGTCGTCGAGGTGCACGGTGACATCGTCCTCTCCGAGTTCGATTCGTTCCGCTTCGACCCCGTTCATCAAGGTGACCCCGGCGTCGGTCAGCACCGCCTCGACGATCGCACCGATGCGGGTGTGCACATCCGGCACGAGCTGTGGCGCCTGGTCGACCACCGTCACCACCGTGCCGAAACCGGCGTACGCGAAAGCGAGTTCGATGCCGATCGCACCGCCGCCGAGGACGACCATCGACTCGGGGCGATCAGTTCCCGTGAGGGCCTCTCGGCTCAGCCAGACCCGTGGGTCCGACCGATCGAGCCCCTCGACGTCGGGGACCACCGGCGCCGACCCGGTGGCCACCACGATGTGGTCGACCGTGTAGGTGACTCCGCCGGCCTCGACGGAACCATCGGCGGCGATGGTGGCCCGTTCACGCACGATCGTGGCGCCGTCCCGTCGCAACTGATCGGCGTGGGACGTGTCGTCGAGGTGCGAGACGATCTCGTCGCGACGCTCGACTGCCTCCGCCCATGACCGCCCGATCGTGCGGTCGTGCAACAGCGACTTGCTCGGCATGCAGGCGAGGAACGGGCACTCGCCTCCGACCAGTTCCGGCTCGAACACGACGATCGAGTGGTCCGTGCTCGTCATCTCACCGACGAACGTGCCCGTCACCGACCCGGCGCCGATCACCGCGATCGTGAACTCGTCGTTCGCACGCATCAGCCGGCGGCCGGCGTGAGCTCGTGGAACGAGATGACTGCCCCGGCGTCGTTGCAGTCGTCAGCCGGGACGGCGGCGATCTCGCTCATGTTCGAACTCCTCGGTCTCGCACCGCCGACGACGGCTTCGAGCTCGGGCGATACCCGCCGCGGGCAGTTTCATACCCCAGGGTGGGTCACAACCATGACGAATTGTGCCTGGCACAATTCGTCGGGTCGGTCGATGGTCAGGGTTCTCCTGACCGGCCGAGCTGCTGCAGCATCAGCGTGCCGGCGACATTCATGAAATCGTGCTCGGTGACGAGCCCGACGAGCTTGTTCTCGTCGACGACAGGGAGCGCACCGACGCCGAACGACCGCATGATCTCCAAGGCGCGCAGCGGCGACATCGTCGGAGGCACACACACCGGGTCGCGCTGCATGACGTCCCCGACGCAGAGGTCGTCCCAGTTCCGACCGTCGGTCGGGTTGGCCACGATCCGCAACAGCCGTCGGTACGACAGGATCCCGATGATCCCGTCGTCGACATCTTCGACCAGCACCTGTCGGATCCGATGCCAGTCCATCAGGTTCGCGGCAAGGTCGAGCGGGTCGTCGTCCGCGACGGTGACCAGTTCGGTCACCATGATCTGTTCGATCGACTTGAAGTTGTGTTCCCAGTCGCCGCCTTCTTCGAGGCTCGCCGACGTCCACTCCGAGACCGGGTTGCCGACCTGCTGGCGGGCGACGATCGCGGCGGTGAGACTGTTGAGTCGCTGACCCAGCGTGCCCTGCTGTCGCATGCCCTGCATCGATTGCACCTGCCATTTGGCGCCGGTGTAGCCGGAGCGTGCTCGGCGTTCGATCACGCCGAGGTACCGCTCGCTGTCGGCGGCGTCGACGCCGGAGGCGGCCAGCCCGTCGGCCGCGATCGGCAGAAGCACGTCGAGGACGAGCTTCGGGGCGGGGCGTTCGACGCCGTCGAGCCAGGTCAGTGACGATGACAAACCTTCGCGAGCGGCGTTCGCAAAGTTTGCCCGTGCGTCGTCGAACTGCATCAACCGGCTCACGTCGGTGTGGATCGAACCGAGTCCGCGCATCAACCCGAGCCAGAGCGCGGTGTTCGCCATCTCGTCGACCGTCGTCGGTCCGGACGGCAGCACCCGGTTCTCGATTCGCAGATGCGGGACGTCGTCGATCACGCCGTAGCAGGCGCGGTTCCAACGCCACACCGTCCCGGTGTGCAGCCGCATCGCGGCGAGCTCGGGCATCCGACCGTCATCCAGCGCTTCGAAGGGGTCATCGTGCGACTCCGGCGCGAGCAGCGGCCTGAACCGGGTGATGTCCTCCTTGAACAGCTGGACGACCGAACCGCGCAGCCAGCTGTTGCCGAACGTCACCCGGCTCGATCGCTCCCGAAGGTGATTGCCGGAACGGCGGGTGTCGACCGACTGTTCGAAGAGCGGGATCCGGGTCTCGCGCCAGAGTTGCTTCCCGAACAGCAGCGGCGAGTTCGTGGCGCACGCGAGCGTCGGCCCGGCGAGGAGCTGGGCGATGTTGTACAGGTTGACGAACTCGTCGGGTGCGACCTGGAGGTGGACCTGGAAGCTCGCATTGCACGCCTCGGCCATCACCGAACCCTGTGACAGCCGCAACTCGTCAGCCCCCGAAATCGAGAAGTCGAGTTCCTCACCACGCATTTCGAGCAGCGCCCGGTTCAGAGCCAGATAGCGGGGGTTCTGCACCATGTTCGACGGGTCGAGGTCGCTGACCCGGATCGTCGGCAGGATGCCCGTGAGCACGATCTCGCGGTCCAGCCGGTACGCGGCCCGCCGGGCGTGGAGCAGCAGCTCGTCGAGCTGTCGGTGCATGTCGCCGAGGCAGGTGCCACCGAACGGCTGCGGGTCGAGGTTGACCTCGAGGTTGAAGGCGCCCACCTCCGTCGTGAAGTGGGGGTCGTCGATCTCGTCGAGCATCTCGATCGCGATCGGTGAGGGCTGCCACGCCCGGTCGACGATGAAGAACTCCTGCTCCGCTCCGATCCGGGGGTTCCCGGTCTCGAACGTGCCGTCGTCGAGGAGGCGCTGGAGTGCGTGGAGATCGCGCAGCATCCACGTGACGGCCGTCTTCCGGTCGGTGACCCCGCTGGCGGTCTGGACGCCCACGTTCAGAGGATCTCGTCCAGGTACAGCGGCAGCATCGCCCGCCAGGTGTGCCAGTCGTGCGGCCATTCCGGACCCCACTCCACGACCCGATTCGGCACACCGACCGAGCCAAGCACGTGTGCTGCATGCCAGGACGCACCGATGTCTTCGTTGGCGCCACCTCCGCACGCGAACACGACCTGCCGGGCCCTCAGGTCGGCGAGGTGGTCGGCGGGCAGATGGTCCAGGCCGTGCACCGGGGAGGCCCAGTAGAAGTCGTCGTTGACCGGTCCGTTCAGGAATCGGGCGACGTCGAACGTGCCGCTCATGCAGATCGCCCCTGCGACGAGTTCGGGGAACCGACACAGTGCGGCGAGCGCGTTGTAGGCGCCGATCGACGATCCGGCGGTGACGACCTCGATGTCGTCGCTGCGGCAATCGGCCCGGATCGCCGGCACCAGTTCATAGCCGACGAACTCGACGAAGCGGCGCAGCATCCAACTGAGGTGGTAGCTGTCGCCCTCGCCCGTGAGCATCGCCCGGCCGTTGACGCTGTCGCACGAGTAGATCTTGACCCGGCCATCAGCGATCAGGTCGGCGCACGCGTCGACGACGTGGAACCGCTCGATTTCCTGCGAGTCGCCGCCTGCGGTGGGGAACACCAGCACGGGCGTACCCACGTCACCCCAGCGCGTGACCTCGACCGTGCGCTCCAGATGTGGGGAATGCCACCGTTCGACGAGTTTGGTCACGATGCCGTCACGATCGCGTTGTCGTTCCGCCACTGCTGGATGCGCGACCAGAACAGTTCGGTGAACTCGTCGACTTCGTGGTCGGGATACATCGCCGCGACTTTCTGGCGGATCGCTTCGCGGGCGGTGTCGGTGCCGAAGAACTCCCACAGCACCCGGTCGAGATCACCGAGGTGTTCGCTGCAGAACTCGTCGAACTCCGCCACCTGGAGACGCTCACGGGCGATCGCTGCGTACCCGGCGAGCTTCTCGTCGTAGGTCGCGTCGGTGTCCGCGATGTCGAAATAGGGCTGCCAGTCGAGATTGGGCCGCATCGGTCGCTTCGTCGTCGCGCAGAACAACGACCACCGCAGGTTCGCGCCGATCAACCAGGGAAAGTGGTAGTGCAGCGAGGTCACCTGTGAGTCCGGGCACGGATTCGCGAAATCGATCGGGAACCAGTCGCCACCTTGGCGCAGCGCCTCACACGAGTTGAAGTCCCACCCGAAGAACGAGTTGATCGTCAGCGTCGTGTCGACGAGGTGGCGGCGCTGCTCCTCGGGCAGATCGCCGTCGTCGGACGTGTAGCGATCGTGGAGCGGAGCGCCTGCGTCGTAGCGGATGACCCTCACCTGCGGGCCGAGACCGACGCATCGGATGAACAGGTCGTGCGGGTCGACTGCGCGCTGCAGGTGCATGAGGTAGGTGCCGCTGTCGTCGTAGACGCGTTGGAGTTCGTCGACGTCGTCGATCCGGCTCACTCCGGCCCAACCGCCACCGTCGTACGGTTTCATGAACATGGGGTAGCCGACTTCGTCACCGAGACCGTGGAGGTCGAACAGGGTGGCGTACCGCTCGAGCGTGACCTGCAGGTCAGGCGACGGCTCGTACGCTTTGGGCGGCACCATCCATGTCGCGGGGATCGGCATGCCGAGGCGCATCATCGCGCAGTACGAGGTGTGCTTCTCGTTCGACTGGATCGACCACGGGTTGTTGAACACGTAGAGGTCGTTCATCAGGATCGCCTTCTTGATCCACTCCCGACTCGTGCCGTACCAGTGCGTCAACCGATCAACGACCAGGTCGTACTTCACGGGTTGGCGCAGGAAGAACGGCTCGATCGTCACCCGCTCGACGTCGAACCGGATCGAGTCGCCGCCGTGCTGGACGGTGAGGTCGAGGCGTTCGAGGACGTGCTCGTAGCAGGTCGGCCAACACAGGTCGGCGCCGAGTGACAGTCCGATCGTTCGCCGTATGTCAGCCATGTGTCGTCTCCCCGGGATCGGACGAGGCGACGTTATCAGGCGGCTCCGGCGGGTCGAACGGTCGCACGTCTCGCGGGCGGAATGCGTCGGCGAACAACCACGGGAGGCCGATCCCGATCATGTCGCGCCAGCACCCCCAGGTGTGTCCGTCGAGCACTTCTCCGAGCACGACCTGCATGCCGGTCTGCTTGAGCAGCGGATGCATCGCACGGTTCTCCGAGATCATCGGCTCCAGCAGCCCGCAGCTCATGAACACCTGGTCGGCGACGGCGATCGGCTCGTCACGGTACCGGCGCACGAAGTCGTAGACCGGCCGCCAGATGTCGTGCTGGGACGGTTCGATGCA
Source organism: Ilumatobacteraceae bacterium (assembly GCA_039921745.1). GTDB lineage: Bacteria > Actinomycetota > Acidimicrobiia > Acidimicrobiales > Ilumatobacteraceae > Ilumatobacter. Next base: position 14,126 of record JBDSBE010000024.1, read on the forward strand.
CTCGTCGCTCGCACCGGCGAACGAGCCGCTCTGCAGCAGCAGGCGACCGAACGTGTCCGGGTAGCGAGTCGCCGTCGACAGTGTCGCGACGGCGCCGAAGCTCGCGCCCCCGAGGCATCGCGCGTGACGGTCGCCGACGAGGGGCAGGTGCTCCTCCAGATGAGGGACCAGTTCCTCGGCGACGAAGCGCGCGTGCCGTTCGTCGTCGGCGTATTCGGTGAGCCGGTCGCTCGGGTCGCAGAATGCGACGACGAACTCGGGGACGAGACCACGGTGGATGAGGTTGTCGAGCACGGTGTCGACAGCTGCGTGGCTGAGGTAGTCGGTGCCGTCGTGCAGGACGAGCAGCGGGTAGCGGTGCTCGGGTTCCATCGTGAACGACGCAGGCAGGTAGAGGGTGATCGGCACGGGCCGATTGAGCGCCGCACTCGGGATCGTCAGTGACCGCTTGAGGCCCGCCGGCGACGCCGGATCGTTCAAAGCCCACGGAGGCACCGAGTATCCGTGCGCTCGGCAGACCGAATTCTGTCCGAACGGGTTGCGGGCCGCGAACGGGTTGAGCGGATCGTTGATCGAACGCGGTTGGCCCCACTCGACGACTTCGAGTTGGTACTCGAGCCGTGTGCCGTTCGGTAACGCGAGTGCCAGCAGCCACCAATCCGAACCGTCGAGGCGTTCGAAGGACAGGTCGTCGGGCAGTCCGATCCCGAAGTGAACGAGCCGGACCGCGTCGGCTCCGCCGCGGTATGCGAACGTCGCGACGCCGTCGCTCGTCATCGGAAAGCCGCGCTCGAACACGAGTCGGTCGAGCCGTTCGGCCGTGAGGGACGGGTCGGGCGGGCGCCGTTCGATCACGTGATCGAGATCGGTCTGATGAAGGTCGCTGCGAGTGTTCATCACGCAGGCTCCGCTCGTTCGTTCATGCCACGTGCACGGTGACCGTTCGGCCGATTTCGTCGAGGACGAACCGGAGATGGTCGAAGTCGTCGTGGCGGGCCCTCACCCAGGCGTTCGCCATGTAACCGGCCTCGATGCCCTGCGTCGGTGTTCCGGGCGGGGGGAGGTGGACGTCGATGATCAACTCACCGAATCGGCCCTGGATGTCGTCGAGGCCCGAATACCCAGTAATGCACCCGTCGCCTTCAGGACGGAGAGCGACGATCCCCGCCGAGTATCGACGTGATGACTCGCTCGTCTGTGTGCCGCGAACGACCGCCTCGGCCCACTCTCGGTAGACGTCGAGGTCGTTGGCGGCGCCGTACAGATCCCATGCCCGCACACCCGGCGGGCGGCATCCGATCTCGGAGAACTGCAGGCCTCGCGATCCCGAGAACCACTCCATGTGGGTGGCCGACGTTCCGATGTCGAGCGCCTCGATGACGCGCCTACCCATCTCTCTGACCTCGGCATAGGCCGGGGCACTGTCGATCCGGTTGGTCGCGATGAACTGCGGAGAGATCCAGCGGTTCCGCATTGCTTCGAGGACGTTCGGGTAGTAGTGGCTGACGAAGTCGTGGACGACGCGGCCGTCGACGGTGATCGTGTCGTAGAACCCTTCGTGACCGTCGACGAACTCCTCGACGGCGACCGGCTGACCGTGCCCGAGCGAACTCGACGCGATGACCCGCTCGAGTTCGGCGTCGTCGTCGACGCGGAACGTGCCGGACGCACCGGCGCCGTCCGGCGGCTTGACGATCAGCGGGTAGCCCACCGTCGCGGCGAACGCCCGGACCTCGTCGGCCGACGACGCCCCGGTCGACCGCGCGCATGCGATGCCAGCCGCGCGTAACACGTCTTTCATCTCCGGCTTGTCACGACACAGGTGGGCGGTCCGCACGGATGTGCCGGGAATGCCGGTCGCTTCACGAACGCGTGCGGCCGTCATGACGTGCGCTTCGACGGTGGCTTCGAGACGGTCGACCCAGACCATCCCCTGCACAGTCCGAACCGCTCGCTCGACCGCATCGTCGTCCACCACCGAATCGACCTGCTCGTAGTGCGTGAGCCATCCCGCCACCTGAGGGTCGAGGCTGTGTTCCGGCCGCTCGCCGATGCCGATCACGGTGGCACCCGATTCGGCGAGCGCCCGAGCGAACTCCTGCTGGTTCACCGGAAAACTCGGCTCGAGCAGGATCACGTTCACCCCACAGTTGTAATGCAGACACACGCCCGAGACCAACGACATCCCACGGTTGACGCCGGCGAACCGCAACGGTTGGTATCCGACACCATCCGTGACACCCGACGTCGGCCGTCACTCGTCGGTGGTCACGGCGCCGCCGATCAGGTTCTCGGCGCGGAGGCGGTGCTCGAGCGTGCGACCCGGCTCAGCGATCCCGGCGAGACGGATCGCTGTCTCGCTCGCTGCGGCGCGTGCGGCGACGATCGCATCCGCCGGTGACACCGCCTCGAACCTGACCGCGTCGCCGGCACGGTGCTGGACGAACCGGTCGAGATCGCACGAGAGCACGGTCGCGATCTTCGGGTATCCGCCGGTCGTCTGATGATCGGCGAGGAGAACCGTCGGTACGCCGTCGCCGGCGACCTGGATCGAACCCCGCATGATCGGCTCGGACGGGATCGAGAGTGAGCCGTCGAGCGCCAGCAGCGGGCCGGCGAGGCGCACACCCATCCGGTCGTAGGCGTCGGTCAGTTCGAACTCGGAGCTTCGGAACGCAACGACGGCCGCGTCGTCCAAGTGGCGGTCCTGCGGCCCCATGACCACCCGGACCGAGGAGGTCGGGCGCGCCAGGTCGGGGATCGGAATTGCGCCCGCTCGCTCGTCGCACACCCGAGCGCCGCGCACCACCACGTCGTCACCCGGGCGCAGCACTCCCCCGCCGAAGCCCGACATCGAGTGGGTCGACGTCGACCCCAGCCAGTGAGGGACGTCGATCTCTCCGCTGACTGCGACGTACGCCCAACTGCCCCACGTGCCCGACTTGATCGTCAGCCGTTGTCCGGGTTGCACTGTCGTCGCCGACCAGGCAGGACGGTGTTCCCCGCCGACGTCGACGAGGAACGAACCGCCGCTGACCGCAACGGTGGCCCGACCTGCCAGACAGTCGAGCGTCAGTCCACCGAGCGACACCTCGATCGCCGTGGCGCGGGGATCGTTTCCGATCGCCAGGTTCGCAGCTGCGTGGGCGAGCCGATCCATAGGCCCGGAGGCCGACACTCCGTATCGGAGGTGGCCGGGCCGTCCGGCGTCCTGGAACGACACGAGCGGCCCGGCCCGGGCCACGACGAGACGGGCGTCGGCCATCAGCCCGGCCCCGAGCGGTGTGCGTCGAGTTGAGCCATGTCGATCCGCTCGAACGCGACCTCGTCGCCGACATCGAACAGGAACGGATGCTCGAGGTCGTCGAGCAGGATTCGTGTCGGAGATCGACCGATGACCGACCACCCCGTCGGCATCTCCAGCGTGGTGACGAGGCACTGCGCACCCGCGATGATGACGCTGCCGGCGGCGACGCCGCGCACCGGACGTGGCTTGCGGTGGACCTGGATCTCGTTGCGGACGCCCGCGAGGTACGCGTACCCCGGGGCGAACCCGTACATGAACACCCGGTACTCACCGGCGACGTGTGCTGCAATCACCTCCTCGACGGTGAGGCCACACGCGGAAGCGACTGCGGGCAGGTCCGGTGCAACCGATTCGTCATAGCAGACCTGCACCGTCCGTCGACTCGCCGGACGGTCCACGACACCCTCGACGTCCATGTGGGTCCGAACCGCAGCCTCGAGCGCCTCGTGATCGGTCTGTGCCGCATCGAACAGCACCAGCAGATTGACCATCGCCGGCACGATCTCGGTCAGCCCGGCGATCGACGCGACGGACAGCACCGAGTCGAGCCGTCCCACCGCATCGTGGGCCTCGTCGGTGATCTCCGTGCCGAACTCCACGAGCAGCCCGCCGTCGGCGACGGGCGTGAAACGCGGCGCGTGGGTCGTGGGGTTCACGAGCCTGCGGCGCTGAAGGCGACCACCTCGACGCCGTCGGCGATCAGTCGTTCACGGAGCAGGCGGGCCATGGCGACGGCCCCTGCGCTGTCGCCATGCACACACACCGAATGCGCAGCCAGTTCGATCGGATCTCCGTCGACCACTGGCATCATCCCGGTGTGCAGGAACCGGAGCAGGCGGTCGGCTGCCTCGTCAGGATCGTCGATCATCGCTCCGGGTCGATCGCGTGGAACGAGTTGACCGTCCGGTTGGTATCCGCGATCGGCGAACACCTCGGAGTACACGGTCGCGCCCGACTCGCGCGCGGCTCGTTCGAGCTCCGTTCCCGAGATTGCGAGAATCCCGAGATCTCCCTGACACACGACGGCTTCGACGATCGCCCTGGCGACGTCACGATCTCGCGCCGCGAGATTCCCGAGGGCACCGTGCGGTTTGACATATGCCACCTCGACGGGGACGAGCGCAGCGACGGCCGCAAGGGCGCCGACCTGCGCGGCGACGAGCCGACCGGTCTCGGCCGGCGTCATCGGAATGATCCGACGACCGAACCCCTCACGGTCGAGATAGCCCGGGTGGGCGCCGACCACGACCCCGTTGCGGGCTGCCGTCGACAGCGTGCGGAACATGGTCTCGGTGTCGCCGGCATGGCCTCCGCATGCGATGTTGGCACTCGTCACGAGACCGAGCATCGCCTCGTCATCGCCCATCGACCACGGACCGAACCCTTCACCGAGATCCGAGTTCAGATCGATCCGGCGCACGACCTCACGACTCTCGTCGGTCGCGAGCAGATCGTCCATGGTCACGTACGGTACCCGTCGCGCGTCACCCGTCGACAGTCCCGGCCACGACGAGAGCGACCCGGTCGTCGATTCGTCCGGCGCGTCGCTACGGTTCAGCGGTGCGAACCGATCGTCACGATGCCACCGATCCGGACGACGCCGACCGGCAGACCAGTCCTCATGCTCGCAGCTGGTCGCACGACCTGTTCGATGCCCTACGGGCGGCCGACGTCCGCCATGTGTCTTACGTGCCCGATGCCGGCCATGCCGACCTCATTGCGCGATGCCTCGACGATCACGATGTCGTGGCGACAGTGCTGACCACCGAGGAGGAGGGAATCGCGATCTCGGCGGGCGCATGGCTCGGAGGCATGCGTTCAGCGGTGCTCATGCAGTCGTCCGGGGTCGGCAACTGCATCAACATGCTGTCGTTGCCGGTCCAGACCAGATCGCCATTGCTCATGATCGTCACGATGCGCGGCGAATGGGGTGAGTTCAACCCCTGGCAGGTGCCGATGGGGCGAGCCACGGAGGCGACACTCACGGCGATCGGGGTTCGCGTGCTGCGCGTCGACGACGAGTCCGGCGTCGTGCCGGCCGTGACGCAGGCCGCGACCATGGCGTACGAGGCCGACCAGCAGGTCGCCATCCTCCTCGGTCAGCGGCTGTTGGGAGCAAAGACGTGGTGACGGCCCCGCTCGAACCGTCCGACGGCCTGGACCGACGTGTCGTCGTGAGCTCGCTCCTGGCCGATCGTGGCGACACGCTGGTCGTGACCGGGCTCGGTTCGTCGACGTACGACGTGCACGCGGCGGGCGACGACGACGCCAACTACTACCTGTGGGGTGCGATGGGCGCAGCTGCCCTCGTGGGCTTCGGCCTGGCGATCGGGCAGCCTGGACGACGGGTCCTGGTGATCACGGGCGACGGGGAGCAGCTGATGGCGCTCGGGTCGCTCGCGACCATCGCCGTCGCCGCACCGTCGAACCTCGACATCGTCGTCCTCGACAACGAGCGCTACGGCGAGACCGGGATGCAGACCAGCCACACGGGGCACGGCCTCGATCTGGCGAGCGTGGCGGCAGCGTGCGGCTTTCCGTCAACCGGGGTCGTCCGTCGGCTCGACGAGCTCGAACGGCTCGACGTCGAGATTCGGTCGGCGAACAGCGGGCCGAGCCTGCATGTCGTGAAGATCCTGCCCGTCGACCATCCACGATCGATGCCGTCGCGCGATGCCGTGTTCGTCAAGAACCGCTTCCGGGCGCAGCTGGGGCTCGCGCCGAACTGACCGATGGCGCGCGCTGACGAACATGTCGTGATCGTCGGCGGGGCGATCATCGGGAGCTTCACGGCCTGGTCGCTGCGTACCGCTGGGTTCGCCGGGAGGATCACCGTCGTCGAGCGAGACCCGTCATACGAGTTCTCGTCGACAGCACGGTCCGCGGCATCGATCCGAACGCAGTTCGGCACACCGACCAACGTCCGGATGAGCCTCTTCGCGATCGATCTCTTCCGAAATCTGGACGTTCACTTCGGGCGCAGTGCGGACATCGGATACGTGGAGCGCGGTTACTTGATTCTCGGCGGCCCTGAGTCGGTGGATGAGCGGCGGCGCGGCGTGGAGCTGCAACTCGCCGAAGGCGCCGATGTCGTGGCGCTCGATCCCGGCGAGGTGTCTGCTCGATTCCCGTTCCTCGACGTGGGTGACATCGGCATCGGCACGTTCGGTACGAGCGGCGAGGGTTGGTTCGACGCGTGGCTGCTCCTGGCGCTGGTGCGAACGGCAGCGCGCGAACTCGGCGTGGTGTACGTCACCGGCACGGTCGACCGGATCGATGTCGAGGCGAGTCGCGTGGTGGGCGTCGGCATCGCCGGCCAGGGTCCGATTGGTTGCGACTGGTGTGTCCTGGCAGCCGGCCCGGCGGCGGGGAGGGTCGCGGGCCTCGCAGGCATCGACCTTCCGGTCCGACCCAGGAAGCGCACGGTCTTCTCCTTCAAGAGCCCCGTCTTCGATCCCGCCTTCCCGATGCTGTTCGACACGTCGGGTATCTGGGTCCGGCCCGACGGAGCGGGTTTCATCGGCGGCGTGCAACCGCTGCCGGAGCACGACCACGATGCCGACGGCGACTTCGAACCCCACGGCGAGTTGTTCGACGACGTGTTCTGGCCGGCGCTGGTTCACCGAATCCCGGCGATGGACCGACTCCGTCTGACCGGTGCGTGGGCCGGGCACTACGAGGTGAACGACCTCGACCACAACGGTGTGATCGGCCCGCACGATGTGTTCGGGAACCTGATCTTCGCGACCGGATTCTCCGGTCATGGAGTGATGCACGCCCCGGCCACCGGTCGTGGCGTGGCGGAACTGATCATGACCGGGCGGTACCAGACGATCGATCTCACCCCGCTCAACTGGGAACGAATCCGCGACGCATCACCGATGGTCGAGAGCGTCATCTACTGAAGGCATCTCGACACCGCACGATCGTGCCTCGCCCAGTTCGACCAGCCCTGTTGCCTCCTGCGCGAGTCTCGACGTGGGCGGCGCCGACCTTGTGGGAGTTCCGAGCGCCGTTTCGATGTTCATCTCACGTCTTGGGTGATCACCGTTCGATCAGCGGAGCGGGATCGTCCGAACGGCGGAGGTCTTGGGCAGCGGCGAGACCCTGCTGACCGATACGGCGAGCTGCCCGCGTGCAGGTGCTCCGCCGGCTTGCCGCACCCCGACGACTCGGATCCGGCGGTCCAAGTGGCAGCGGTCCAGGTCGCAGCGGTCCAGGTCGCGACACGCCCGATCGAGGCGATGCAAATCGCGAAAGGCCGGATCTCGGCGGTGCCGGTCGCCGCAGTCGAGGTCGCGGCGCGCCGGATCGAGGGTGCAAATCTCGGCGGGGACACATCTCGGCGGTCCAGGGCGCGGCGCGCCGGATTGAGGCGGTCCAAGTCGCCGCGGTCCAGGTCGTAACGCGCCGGATCGAGCCGGAGCAAATCGCGGTGGGCCGGATCTCGGCGGTGCAGGTCGGAGCTGTCGAGGTGACCGCAGTCCAGGTCGCGGCACGGCAAATCGAGGTGGTGTAAATCTCGTCTGGGCCGTATCTCGGTCCAAGTCGCAGCGCGCCGAATCGAGGCGGTGCAAACTTCAGCGGGGCGTATCTCGGCGGTCCAGGGCGCGGCGCGCCGGATCGAATCGTTCCAGGTTGCCGCAGTCCAGGTCGCGGCGACCTGGATCGAGGCGGCGCAGACTTCAGCGGGGGCGTAGCTCGGCGGTCAAGCGCCGCGCGCCCAATCGAGGCGGCGCAAATCTCAGCGGGGGCGTATCTCGGCGGTCGAGGGCGCCGCGCGCCGGATCGAGGCGGTCCAGGTCGCGGCTCGCCCGATCTAGGCGGTGCGGTAGCGTCCGCGCGGTGGTGAAGGTCCTGTTCGTCGCGCCGTACGTACGCGAGGCGACGGTGCGGTTCCTGGCCGCAATGACGCAGGTCGCCGACGCCGAGATCTGCGTGGTCAGCAGTGACCCTGCAGATCGGTTCCCGGAGCACGTGCGCGCCGGACTCGCCGGGCACTGGCACGTCGCCGACTGCCTCGACGTCGATCAGTTGACGAACGCCGTGGCCGAGGTCCGGGCGCGGTTCGGTGCCGACGTGTTGACCGGCATCCTCGAGAACATGCAGGTGACCCTCGCCCATGTCCGCGAACGACTCGGGATCCCTGGGATGGGGGTCCAGGTCGCCGAACAGTTTCGTGACAAGGCTCGCATGAAGGCAGTGTTCGCCGACGCCGGAGTGCCATGCGCACGCAACCAGCGCGCCGATTCGCCCGACGAGGTCCGGTCCATCGTCGAGCGGTGGGACGGGCCGGTCGTGGTGAAACCTCTCGCCGGCATGGGCGCTCAGAACACCTTCCGGATCGACAGCGTCGATCAGCTCGACCGCTGGCTCGCGCAGAGCCCGCCGTCGCCCGACGCGCCGGTGCTCGTCGAGGAGTTTCTCATCGGTGACGAGTTCACGTTCGAGAGCGTGCTCGTGAACGGTCAACTGGTCTGGCACTCGATCGGCCGGTACGCCCCAACGCCTCTGACCGTCCTGGAGCATCCGTGGATTCAGTGGACGGTCGTGCTGCCGCGCAGCATCGACGGCGACGAATACGACACGATCCGGGAGATCGGGACTCGCGCCGTGACGGCGCTCGGCCTGAGGACCGGGCTGTCCCACCTCGAATGGTTCCGACGGCCAGACGGATCGGTCGCCGTCTCCGAAGTCGGGGCGCGCCCACCCGGCGCGCAGATCGCGTCGCTGATGTCGTGGGCCCACGACGCCGATCTCTACGTGGCGTGGGCGGAGCTGGTGGTGCATGGCCGGTTCGAGCCGCCGGCCCGACGGTACGCAGTCGGCGCCGCCTACTTGCGGGCGCAGGGTTCCGGTCACCACATCACGTCGGTGACGGGGATCGACCGGGTCAGTGCGTTCACGCAGGCGCTGGTCGTCGAGGTCGAATTCCCATCGGTGGGCAATCGCCCGGCGTCGTCGTACGAAGGCGATGGGTACGTGATCGTGCGCGCCGAGACGACCGAGGACGTCGAGCGAGCGCTGCGAGAGATCATCGAAACGATCCGTGTGGAATGCGACTGATCGGCGACGCGCCGAACGAACCGCGCTTCTGCGCCCGCTGAACCGGTGTTCGCGGCACGGCTCGAGGCTCGCCGCCCAGGTGGTCATTGTCAGCATCCGTGTCGCGGTTTTGCGCCCCAGAACCGAAATTCGCGACATGGCTCGCCGCCCAGGTGCGCGCTGCCGACGTCCGTGTCGCGGTTCTGCACCCCCTGAACCGAAATTCGCGACATGGCTAGCCGCCCAGGTGCGCGTTGCCGGCGCTCGGGTCGCGGTCTTGCGACCTCCGAGCCCACACTCGCGACACCGACCGAGACTCCACGTTCACTGAAGCGGCGCCCTCGCCGTGTCGCGGGTCTGCGCCCCTGAACCAAAGTTCGCGACTTGGTTCGAGGCCCCCGCCCAGGTGTGAGCTCGCGTCCGTGTCGCGGGTTTGCGCCTCCCTGGACCCACAAACGCGACACGGTTCAGGCCCCACGTGCCGGTGGCGGCGCTTCGGCGTCCTGCTCGCCTTCTGTTGGCGTCCCGCCTTCTTCGCAGTTTGAACGCACTCTTGCGAGGCGGCTCGAACAATCGAGGCAATCTGGCGATGCGCCGATCAACTCTGTTACAGGCTTCCGTCATGATATGGATATGGAGATCGGGGCAGTCATCGAGCGGGTTCGGAGCATCGGTGCCGTGCGTTCCGACGAGTCCGCCGATCCTGTCGCAATCGAATCGGCGCTGCGGGCGTCATCGCAGATCCGGGCGTGGCTGGCATCGTCGGAGGCCGTGCTGACCGCCCGCCTTGCGCCGCAGGTGTCGTTTCCCGAGAAGACGATCGCCGACTGCGGCCGGACGTCGCTGAGCGACGCCGTGAAGGCGAAGGAGCGGTCCGACACGTTGAATGCCGTCCCGTCGTTCGCCGATGCGCTCGACGAAGCAGCGATCACTGCCGCCCATGTCGATGCGATCACGCGGGCCGGCAAGTCGTTGGACGACGACGCGCAACGCTCCGAACTGCTCGACCGGGTCGGTTCGTTGGTGGATGTCGCTTCCTCCGCCACGGTGGAAGAGTTCCGTCGACGGCTCGGTCTCGAGGTGAAAGCAATTCAGCGTGACGACGGCATGGCCCGCCTCGAACGTCAACGGCGCAACATGCGACTCCGCACGTGGACCGACAGCGAGGGCATGTGGCGATTCGCCGGTCAGTTCGACCCGGTCACAGGTGTCCGGCTGGCGGCGCGACTCGACGCCGCGATGCAAGCGATGTTCGCCGAGTCGGTGCCCGACACGTGTCCGTCGGATCCGATCGAGAAGCAGCACCATCTGCGGGCGCTGGCTCTGGCTCGGCTCCTGTCAGATGACGGGACCGGCGCCGGTGGGCGACCCGGCCGGCCTGAGTTCGTCGTGGTGATCGACACGTCGGTCACCGACGGCGCAGGGGGCCCGACCGTCGACTGGGGGATCCCGGTCGAGGTGCCCGCCAGGATCGTCGCCGACCTGAGTGGTGTCGCAGATGTCCACGCCGTCGTGGTGCGCAACGGCGTCGTGATCCATGCACCCGGCCGACTCGACCTGGGTCGCGATACCCGCTTGGCCAACAAGGCACAGCGGCGTGCGCTGCGAGGGCTGTATCGAGCATGCGCGATCCCGGGATGTTCGGTGCCGTACGACCGATGCAAACTGCACCACGTCATCTGGTGGCGCAACGGCGGCCGAACAGACATGTCGAACCTGCTGCCGGTCTGCACTCGGCATCATTCCAAGATCCACGACGCCGCATGGAATATCGAACTCGACCCAGAGCGCCGGCTCACCATGCGGTTCCCCGATGGCACCGTCCACAACACCGGCCCACCGAACCGGCACGCCGCCTGACCGGCGCCCGGCACCAACAGCAGCGTTCGAAACATGAGATCGCGCAAGCCGGTCGGCTGGCCAAGAAGACGGATGCGAGTGGGCTTGATGAGCGGGCGACTCCTTGCCTGATGTCCCGTTGATCTGCGCATCGGGTCAACGCGAGTTGAGCGAAGTCGGCAGGGACGCTTCCGAGTCACCGCGACCGTTCGTACCGATATCGACTCGATCTTTGCTCCTTGCCTCAGGACCATGGACGACGTGACCCTCGTGGGAGGGGTGAGTCATCAGCTGGGTGCTTCCAGTCCGAGATCCATTTCGTTCGGTGACGTCCTTGCCGAACGCGGGGCGAGAGCGCCGCCCGCTCCTGCCGACCGTCGAAGGCCGATCAGAACGGATGCTTCGATCGGCTCATTCGGTCGCCACTGCTCCTCGAATCGGTGCTCTCGCAAGCTTCCTGGACGTCAAGAACGTTCGTGACGCACGAACCGTACTGCTCATCGAACGCATGCCTCGGCCGCTGTGGCGACCCGGACCGATCCGACGATCCCGACTCACGTCGTTCGGCGCGACACTTGGGTATGAACGACACGGACCATGGACGCCGGCGGGGCATTGGAACGGACGAATGCAACGTGCGCCGCTCCGTGATCTCGTCGCATTCCGCAGCCCGCTTCGGCGTCGACAAGCCGCCGAGGCTGGTGTCCGCGTGTCGGTGCCACCAGAGAAACGTCGTTGAGCAAGCGAGCAGGTCGAGGCACGACACGCCGGAAGTCTCGGCGGACCGCCCTGACGATCGTGAGCGCCAGCACCACCGTCCGGATCGGCCCAGCCGTCCACAACCGGTCGAAACTCGCCACCATCGAGACCCTCCGAACCGAGGACACCTGATGGACATCATGTTCCGCTCGCCGAACCCCGACCGACCGTCCCGCAACACTGCACAACCGGTCGTGTCGATCATGACCTCCGAACCGACGATTGCTGTGGACAGCGTGCACCTCTCGCCGAACCACCGCCAGACCGTCCCTGCGACACTGGACAACCGGGCGAACCTCATCGCCATCGAGACCCTCCGAATCGCCAAGACCTGATGGACATCCTGCACGACTTGCCCACCCGCCAACCGACCACCTCGGCGAACACGACCATTGAAACCCTCCGAACCGAGGACTCCTGATGGACGTCCTGTTCCTCTCGCCGAGTTATCCCGACGACATCCCGCACTTCGTGTCTGCTCTCGCCGCGGTCGGAGCACGGGTCATCGGTGTCGGCGATCAGCCAGTCGAGAGCTTGTCGGCGCAGACCCGGGACACGCTGTGGAAGTACGTCCGGATCGGGTCGTGGGGGCACGAGGACGCTGCCATCGCCACCATCTTGGATGCCGTGCACGGCCACGAGGTCGACCTCGTCGAGTCGCTGTGGGAGCCCACCATGATGATGGCAGCCCGTCTGCGAGAGGCGATCGGCGTGCCGGGCCTCACGGTGCAGCAGACCGTGGCGTTCCGCGACAAAGGTGAGATGAAGCGGGTCGTCGAAGCCGCCGGACTGCGCACTCCCCGTTCGGTCCGGACCACGACCCGCGACGGGTGTCGAGCTGCTGCAGACCGGATCGGATATCCGATCATCGTCAAGCCGATCGCCGGCGCAGGTTCGGCGGACACGTATCGCGTCCAGGACGCCGTCGAACTGGAACAAGCGCTCGTGCTCCTCGGGCATATCCCCGAGGTGAGCGTCGAGGAGTTCATCTCCGGCGACGAGTTCACGTACGACACGATCTGCGCCGCCGGTGCGATCGCGTTCCAGAACGTCTGTGAATACCGACCGAATCCGCTGATCGGCAAGCAGGTCGAGTGGATCAGCCCGCAGGTGATCGCATGGCGCGACCTCACCGACCCGTTCATCGCCGATGGGGTGCAGCTCGGCCGGGCGGTGATCGACGCACTGGGGTTTCGCAGCGGGTTCACGCACATGGAGTGGTATCGCACACACGATGGCGAGGTCGTGTTCGGTGAGATCGGCGCGCGCTCCCCGGGCGGTCGCCTCACCGACATGATGAATTTCACCTGCGATGCCGACCTGTTCGTCGGATGGGCGGAAGCGGTGGTGCACGGTACCTTCAGCCAGCCGACGGATCGGCAGTTCAACGTCGTGCAGGTCATCAAGCGCGCCCAGGGTCATGGTCGGATCACGAGGGTCGAGGGGATCGCGCGGATGATGGCCGAGCACGGAGAGCACGTGGTCAACGTCGATCTCATTCCGCTCGGGGCGCCTCGTCGCGACTGGCAGGCAACGGTCCTGTCCGACGGCATCGTCGTCGTGCGGCATCGGAGCTTGGACGAGGCGGTGGCGATCGGGAACTGGATCGCGTCGAACGTCCACCTGTACTGCGACTGATCCAGGGCGGTCTGCTCCCTCCGGGCGCGTGAAAGACTGGACGGGATGAGCACCGACCGCTACCACGCCGGACCGGACACCGCACCGGTCGCACCTCCGGGTTGCCCGGTACATCGCAGCTGGTCGCCACTGGACGACGACTATCTCGCTGACCCGTACCCGATCGCAGCCGCGCTCCGTGAGGACCATCCCGTCTTCTACGCGGAGCAACTCGGGTACGTGGTGGCGACGCGGATGGACGACATCGAGTCTGTCTTCACCCAGCCCGACGTCTACGCATCGAGCAACGTGCAGGATCCGGTCTTTCCGCTGTCGACCGAAGCGGCAGCGATCCTGGCCGCCGACGATTTCGATCCGGTTGCCGTCATGTCCAACCGACAGGAACCCGATCATGCACGAATTCGCGTCTACACCCGCCAGGGGTTCGGGAACCGACGACTGAAGACGCTCGAGGAGTACATGCGGGCGCGGGCGGAGGAGTTGATCGAGGCGATGGTCGCCGGCGGGTCGCCCGCCGAGTACGTCCGTTCCGTCGCGTTTCCGCTCCCTGCCGAGATCGTCTTTCGTTTCATCGGCTTCCCGCCGGAGGACGACGCCCTCATCAAATCGTGGTGCGTCAACCGGCGGGCGTTCTCGTGGGGCAGGCCGACCCCGGACGAGCAGGCCGAGATCGCCGCGGGCATGCTCGACTACTGGCGCTACTGCCGTGCGTTCGTCGCCGACCGCGCCGCTCACCGGACGGACGACTTCACATCGGAGCTGCTCGATGCTCATGACGCCGATCCCGACCCGACGAACGGCAACGGCATCAGCTATCGCGAGGTGGAGTCGGTCGTCTACGGCATCAGCTTCGCCGGCCACGACCCGGTGACGGCGCTGCTGTGCAACACGCTTCGCTGCCTGCTGCCCCGACGCGACCAGTGGAATGCGCTCGTCACCGATCCCTCCCTGGCGCGTCAAGCCGTTGAGGAAACGCTGCGCTTCGAATCGAGCCAGGTCTCGTGGCGGCGGATCACGACCCAGCCGACCACCCTCGGCGGCGTCGACCTCCCCGCAGGCACACGTGTGTTCCTCAACTTCGCCGCAGCGAACCATCAGCCTGACCGGTTCGCAGAGCCGGACGAGTTCGACATCAATCGACCGAACGCCAATCAGCACATCAGCTTCGGCAAGGGGATTCACTTCTGTCTCGGGGCCGGGCTCGCGCGTGCCGAAGCTCGGATCACCCTCGAGGTCCTGGCACAGCGACTGCCGTCACTCCGACTCGTCGAAGGTCAGACCTACCAGTTCTTCCCCAACATCACCTTCCGAGGCCCCGAACGGCTCCAAGTCGAATGGGACGCTTGACGATCTCGGAGAGCAGCGACGCCTGAAGACACGCCGACGCTCCCCAGCATCCTCCTCCGTCGACATCGCAGGGCGACCCGATCCGATCGGCAGGATCGTCGCATCACCAGAACGCGAGTGTCTCAGCGTGGCCGCCAGAACCGCTTGCGCTGCACGACGACGACGACCAGACGAGACCAGACGCGTGTTGGCGCGATCGACGGAACCGCTCATCTCGAAAACACGACCAACGACGGCGCGACCAACAATGCGTCCGCATCACCGTCAGAACCGTCCGCACCGCGACGCAACCACGACGACATCAACACGACCGACCCGACGTTCGCGCGACCGTCCGAACCGCTCGCACCCTCAGCCACGACGACATCAACACGACCGATCGCATCTGCATCACGGTTCGAGCCGTGGCCTCGACGAGATGCCCGGCAGCGATGGCGCGTCACGCTCAACAGGTCGAGAGGTGCAGCGACCACCGTGCGAGCCGCTGATGACGACAGGGCGAACGAGTGCCAGAACGGTGAGACTGTGGTGATGGCAGCTGACATCGGACTGATCGGACTCGCGGTGATGGGTCGAAATCTCGTGCTCAACATGGCCCGCAACGGCTACGAGGTCGCGGTGTACAACCGCACCACGAGCAGGATGACCGAGTTCGTCGACGGCGACGCATCGGAAGCTTCCGTCATCGGCCATGAGGAACTCGGCGATCTGGTCAGCTCGCTCTCGTCACCGCGCATCGTGATGCTGATGGTCGAGGCGGGTGACCCCGTCGACGCCGTGATCGGCGATCTGGTCGACCTGCTCGACCAGGGCGACATCGTGATCGACGGCGGGAACGCGGACTACGTCGACACCGAACGGCGCTGCGCCGACCTCGGCGAGCGCGGCATCCTCTTCGTCGGTGCCGGGGTGTCCGGCGGCGAGGAGGGGGCCCTCAACGGCCCGTCGATCATGCCCGGCGGAGCGCCCGATGCCTGGCCGCACGTCCAGCCGATCCTCCAGTCGATCGCAGCGGTCGCCGACGACGGCTCGCCGTGCTGTGAATGGGTCGGGCGCGGCGGCGCCGGGCATTTCGTGAAGATGGTGCACAACGGCATCGAGTATGGCGACATGCAGGTGATCGCCGAGGCCTACTCCGTCATGCAGGCGAGCGGGATGACGAACGCCGAGATGGCGGCGACGTTCGCCGACTGGAACGCCGGACAGCTCGAATCGTTCCTGATCGAGATCACGGCCGACATCCTCGCAACCGAGTCGCCGGACGGCGAAGCGGTCGTCGACCAGATTCTCGACTCGGCGGGCCAGAAGGGAACCGGTCGGTGGACTGCGATGTACGGGTTCGAGCTGGGTCAACCCGTGAGCCTGATCGCAGAGGCCGTGATCGCACGTGTCGTCTCGGCCCTCGTCGACCAGCGACGGCAGGCGGCTGACATCCTCACCGGTCCGAGCCGGACGCTCAGCGCCGACGAGGTCCCGCTCGACGACCTCCGCGATGCTGTCTACGCCTCGAAGGTCGTGTCCTACGCGCAGGGATTCGCCATGCTCGCCGCTGCGAGTGCCGAGCACGACTGGGATCTCGATCTCGAGCGAACCGCCGCGATCTGGCGGGCCGGCTGCATCATCCGCGCATCGTTCCTCGACGACATCATGGCGGTGTTCGCCGACACGCCCGACATCGCCAGCCTGCTGCTCGCGGACACGTTCGCCGAGGCGATCGGTACCGCTCAGTCGGGTTGGAGGCGCACGATCGTCGCGGGCGTCGCAAACGGGATCCCGCTTCCGGCGTTCAGTTCCGCACTGGCGTTCTACGACGGCTATCGATCGGAACGCCTGCCGGCGAATCTGATCCAGGCGCAGCGCGATTACTTCGGTGCCCACACGTACGAGCGAATCGATCAGCCCCGGGGCGAGCATTTCCACACCGAGTGGCTCGATGACGCGGGTGAGGCGCCGGTCCACTGACCGGCGCCTCACCCGACGTGACGGGAGCCCGAGATCACTCGTGGACCTGAGCCACTCCGGATATTTCGGTTGCCCGGGGCGAAGGCCGAGACCCGTGCCGGTCGACGCGAGCGGCGGGTCTGCGGAACCCGGACTCGCCGCAGTGCGGCCGCACGGCCCTTGCATCTCGATCTGCCTGACGAACGTGTCCCCGCATCGAGGGCGCACGATCGCACGGCCGAATGATCAGGTTCGGGCCGGCGGGTCCAGGCTCGCTGCGGCTGGGGGTATTCAGCCCGCCGTGGCGGCCTGGGCCAAACGATCGAGCGAGTCGTCGAGTTGGCTTTCCTTCACGAGCGGGAACCCGATCTTGTCGAGCAGGTCCTTGTCGGTCACCTTGCTCCAGTCGTACGTCAGCGACGCCATGGTCGAATCGGAGCCCTCGGACTCGAGGTTCCACAGCCATTCCCACCCCGGGGGCTCCATCCCGGCGGGAGCTGTCTTCCAGCCGATCATGTGATTCGCATCGTATGCGCTGACGATGTTGTCGGTCTTGTAGTCGCCGCCCATGTGGTCGCCGGACATGTTCATCACGAACTTCTGGCCGACCTCGGTGAGACGGTCACCGTGCTCGAGGCCACGTACGAAGCCCGACCCGTCCAGTTCGGTGTGGCGATGCGGGTTCGACAGGACGTCGAACACCTCCTTGGCGGCGGCGGGGATCTGACGCTTGACGGTGATGGAAGTCGATTCGCTCATGGGTCGGTGGTACCCGAAGCGATTGGACTCAACCGTCGCCGGGCCTGAACGATCGCCGACCTGCGATGACGGCTTGACCGAGGGCTCGCCCCGAAAACAAGGTGTCAGTCCCGGATTCGGGTCGCGTCCCGGCAGGCGGCGACGGTCACGCGCTCTCGCATGCCGGTGACGGATTCGATGATCAGGCTCCCGTCGATCCCGACATCACATGCCCGGCCCTGAATCGTGCCACTCGGCAGGAGGGCCACCGCCATTCGGGTGCCGAGCGCAACAAATCGATCGCGATACAGGCTGACGACGCGATCTGGCTCATCGAGCAGGTCGGTGGCGAGTCGGAGGTGCTCGATCGTCACCGGGACGAGCGAGTCGTCCGGCAACTGGGACGCCCCCGTGATGCGGGCGACGACGACGACGTGCTCGATTCTCCCCGGGCCGAGCAAGGACGATGCCGTCATGAGGATCTCGGGGCGCTGGTCATCGCCGGTCGCCAGTGAGCTCTCGACCCGATCCGGCCAACTGCAGACGTGACGTTCGTTGGTCAACTCGTCGAACGCCGCTGCGACACCGATGCCGCCGGCCAACCACGCCAATTCCGCCACGTCGGGCTCCAGCGTACGCGGACGAGCGAGGACTGCGATCGTGAGCGAGTCCGGTCGAACCCAATGTGATCCGCCGTGCGTGCGCGCAGCGATCTCGTTGTCGACGACGATCACCGAACCCGCCGGAGCTTGTTCCTGTCGCGCCCACTGCAGCATGAGTGCATCAGCCGACAACGCGACGAGGCTGCGGCGGACTTCCACGTTCACGGCCCGGCGATGATCGGTTCAAGACGATCGATGCGCCACGTTCCGTCGGGCGCGGAGCTGAGAACCAACCTGCCCGCTGACCAGCTGCCCGTACCCGGAATGGCGGACGGGCAGGTCAGTTCGACGATCGCAGTCCCGTCGTCCTGGATCACTGCGGGCGACTCGGCATGGAGGTGAGCGAGATCAACGCTCCGTAGGTCCCGCCGGAGGCCCCGCAGGAGCTGTTCGAGGAAGGCCTGACATTCGGTGGGATCCGCCACATCGTCGCTGATACGAGCAGCGACCACGCGGTCGAGACCGTTCGTCAGCGCGACGGAAAGAGCGACACCCCGACCGGTCCTGCTGAGGAGATCCCAGACGACGGTGTGCTCCCCCCATGCGATCGCCTCGACGAATCGCCCCGCCACCACGGCCGGATCGGGAGAATCCGTCACGGCCTAGTCCAGCCGAATGTCTCGAGAAGATCACGCACGCGCACGCGCTGGGGACCGTGGAGCAGCTCGTGGATGAGCTCGTCCAACGCGCCGTCGTACGCGGCAACGTCGTCGGTGGCCTGATGTGCGGCGCACAGCGATGCGCATGCTGATTCGAGAACGACGTCGGGGAGTTCCATCAGCACAGGGATCAGGCTGCGAACGACGACGGTGTATTCCTCCTCGTTCAAGGCGGTGAGTGCGACTGTCAGTTCGCCCAACGCCCGTTCGACGCGCGCCACCGGTTGACGAGACAGCGGCAGGAGGCGCTCTCGCAGCAATCCGCCCCGTTCGTCGACAGTCGTCGCAGCGAGCAGCCAAACGAAGTGATCCGGTCGCGACGCGCCCGGTCGAGATTCCTCGAGTGCGCGCTCGATCCGCTCCAGCGCTGACGCCGCGGTACGCCACTGCGCCTGGTGAACCCGTGGGTCGAACATCGACATCGCCGTCTCGACGCACGCCATCGCCCGAGCCCGATCGAGTGGGCCTGCGCGCCGTTCGTACGCCAGCGCCAAACTGTGCTGCACAACTGCGTGCTGGAATGGGAACGAGTTGACCGTCAAGATGCGAAGACTTCGGCTGAACGCATCGATCGCCTCGTCGACCAGCACCGGGTCGTGACCGCCCCGCAACAACTCCATCATCGCGGCGCCCGACCCGTGCAGCGCCATCCCGCTCTGCGGTGAACCGGGATCGAAGAAGTCCAGGGCGTGCCGATAGTCCTCGATCGACGCCTTCAGCGACGCGGGATCGGCGACCGACTGATGGGCCTGGGCTCGGTTCACCAACGCAGCTCCGTGAACCCGTCCTGCCTCGTCACCGTGCTGGTCGGCGACGAACTCGATCGCGCGCGTCAGGAGTTCGATTGCCTCGGTCGGTCGACCGACGTCGATCTGTGCCAAACCCTGGTTGGCAAGCGTCGCCGCTCGCTCGATCGGCGGAACTCGTTCCACGATCAGACCGGCGGCACGCTCGAACAGTTCCGCGGCTCGATCAGGTCGCCCGAGCAGCCGATGGCAGTTCGCGGCCGCCGTCAGCAACCGACCGTGCTCGATCGGCGACCTCGCCGCGGTCAGCAGCTCCGCTGCCCGTTCCAGCAGCGCCAACGACGACTCGAGATCGGCGGGTCCTCCAGCCGACTCGCTGCGAGCCACTGCGGTTCGATACGCCGCAACTGCCCACGCGTCCGGCGCGGAAATACGGTCGATCGCCGCCAATTCTGCGTCGAGTCGGTCGGTGTCCATCATCGGTCAGCGTTCATCGTCGAGAGCCCATCAGATCGCGAGCAGGTCGTGGCGCAGGTTCGCGAGGCATCGTTCCACCTCGCCGACGGCGACGTCCACGGCTCTCGTCATCTCGTCGGTCAGACCGATGCCGAGTGTTTCGATCTCGACCGGCTGACAGCCGATCATCACCGTGCGGTCCGGCAGCACACCGACCGCTTTCGCGACCATCATCGCCAGTTCCGGCGTCGCCAGGTGCATGTCTGCCATCAGGTCGTGACGCTGCTCGATCGGCAGGAGTTTCACGTCGAGCACCTCGGGGGTGATCACCATCACCGTCCCCGGCGGACGCCCGTGATCGACGGCATCGATCACGATCAGTGCGTCGAACCCGGCCATCAACTCGTGGACGAGATGCATACCACCGATACCTGTCTCGGCGACGGTCACACCGGGTGGCAGTGCGCGGTCCGCCATCCGCCTCGCGACCTCGACGCCGAAGCCGTCGTCGCCGTGGAGGATGTTGCCGACCCCGACCACGAGGATTCTCGGTTCGGCGGGCACCTCTGTCACCGCGTCTCGACCACGCGCACGCAGTACCCGTGCACGACCCACCATGCGATGTACCCCTCGAACTCGGCCCACGCCGCGTCGTCGAGTTGCTCGCGCAGATGTTCGTTTCGCTTGTGGATCTCCGTGCCGATGATCCGGTCGATCGCAGCGATCGCGAGATCGGGTGGGAGCAGGGTCACGCTGTCGGCGTCGCCGGTGCGCAGCGTCTCGCTCAGCTCGCTCGCCCCGACGGAGAACGTCTCCGAATCGGCCTCGAACGGTTGGAGCAACCGGCCCGCTGCATGTTCCTCTGATCGTCGCAGGCAGTAGCCGACGAGCAGTGCCGTGCTCGCCCAATCCGCCAGTTCGGTGACGTGCTGGCGCTCCCGCTCACGGTCCAAGCACTCCTGGCGGTACCGCAGTGCGGGCCCGCTCATCGGATGCGTCTGCGCCAGCGCCCGGGCCGTGAAGCACAGATCGTCGAGATCGACGCAGCCGAGGTCGATCTCGGTACTGATCTCGCTCCCGCTGGTCGATGTCATGTCGGACGGCTCGTGATGCCCAGACCAGTCACCACCTGGCCGACAGCCGGTGGCGGGTGCGCCGTCGCTGTGGCGTCTTCGACCTGGACACGCCGAAAGTCGATCCAGTGTTCGCGGAGCGCGACCTCGATCCGGCTCGTCACGGTGTCGTCGGCCGCTGTGCACCCGTTGCAGCTGCCGTGCATTCGCAGGCTCACGATCCCGTCAGCGACGCCGATCACTTCGATCTCCCCGCCGTGGGAATGCACGTACGGCCGGACCTCGTCGAGCGCAAGCTGCACGACCCGGTCGATCACGCTTGCGTCGACGTCGACGCCGAGGCCGTAGGTGGCCAGCATCTCGCCGACGATGGGGTCCAGCGCGGCCTGCTCGAGGAACAGTTCGCCGCGCCACTGGCGCACCATCTCGACAAACCGCCCGAGGCCTTCCCGGTGAAACACATCGAGCCAGTCGACGAGTTCTTCGACGTCGGCTCTTCGCCCGTCATCGGTACCGGCGAGCAGCCGTTCGGCGACTTGTGCGACACGATCGAGAATCTCGTGGTAGCCGAGTTCGTCCTCGTTCATGCCCCAACAGCTTCGCGGACCAACTCGAGCACCGCACCGACAGCCTGTTCGACGGGTTCGGAAAAGCCCCACCCGAACTCGCTATCGGCGGGCTCGACTTCGATCACCATGGTGTCGGTGGGGAATGCGTTCCAGTAGCGGCAAACCGCGAGCGTGTGGTCGAGATCGATGACGCCTCCGACCGACTCGCTCAACCGTTCGTGGACTTCCTCCATGTCGGGCATCGGCGTGTCGGCGAGCATGTACTGCCGGATCGTGCCGGCCGGGTCGATCCGTCGCGGCATGCAGCCGAGCAGGATCACGCGAGCGGGCAGGAGTTCCTCCAGGCGATGCATCACTCGGTGAGCAGAATAGGAGAGGTCTTCCAGCACGACCTCTGCCGGCCAGCTCAGAGCGGCCGCCCGAGCCAGCCAGTTGGTCCCGAAGTCGAGGTCGCGCAGCCACGGCAGACCGATCCCACCGACCAGAGTGCAGGCCGCCGTCGTCGCCCCGCCCGAGCGGACCTGAGCCCCCTGGCCGAGCAGCGTGTCGATCACCTCGTCGCGGTCGTTCGTCACTCCAGTGTGCATCCGCACGAGTTGACCTCGCGCGTGATGATGCCTCTCCCGGTGTCCATGTGGGTGGTGCAGGGCATACAGGGATCGAAGCTCCGGATCGCACGAAGGATATCGATGCCCTTGATGTCGTCGTCGCCGACGCTCTCGAGGATCGGCGTGCCCACGATCGCCTCCTCGTACGGGCCCGGCATACCGAACGGGTCTCGGGGCGCTGCGTTCCATGTGGACGGCGTGTTGATCTGATAGTTGATCAGGCGGCCCTTGTCCATGTGCATGTGGTGGGTGAGGTAGCCGCGACCGGCCTCCCAGACGCCCACCGACATGCGCTCGTCCTTGGGAACCTTGAACGGCGTCGACACCTTGGTCTCCCCGGCGCGCCAGTAGCCGAACGCCTGGTTCAGGCAAATCATCCCGATTGCGGCGGTGAACGCCACGCCGTAGGCGCGTCCGCGATTTCGTTCGAACGCGTTGAGCTTGTCGGGAATCTTCCAGTTGAGTTCCATCTCCGGTAGATCGTGCGCCGGCAGGAGCATCCGAAGTCCATCGCCGGTCGCTTCGAGATAGGGATTCTCTGGCAGCTGCTGTGCCATCGCGGTCGTCCACATCCGGCCGTAGACGCCCGTCTCCATCGAGGTGCGGTCCCATCGCGGAGCGGTCGCCCACGAATACTTCTCCTTGAAGTTCTTCCCCTCGGGTCGGGGGATCGTCTCCTTGTTCCACATGTGGTACGGCGACAGCGGATTGCCCAGTGGGTCGGTCGGAAACTTCGGCTCGCCCTTGGTGGTCCAGTCGTCGTAGTAGGAGTGCTCGACGAACTCCTCGATCCCCATGTTGATCTCGGTGATCTTGGTGGTGAGCAGCTCGCCATCCTTGATGATCCCCGGCGCCGAAAACCGGGCGTGCCCCCACGTGTCGATGTTCGCGTAGGTGGCGTCGTACACGTTCGGATCGTCCCAAATACCCGTCTGGATCAGATTCGACGGGCGCAGACCGACGTCGGAGTACGAAGGGTTCACTGTGAGGAAGAAGTCGCAGATGTCGTCCCAGATCAACGCCAACCGCTTGGCGTAGTCGAAGATCTTGCCGAGGTGCGCGTAGTACTCGTTGAACGTCGTCGTGCTCACCGTGGTCGACACGCCACCCGGGACCAGCGTCGACGGGTGCGGGTACTTGCCGTACATCAGGGTGCACATCTTGCGAGCGATGCGGGTGTACTCGAGCGCTTCGAGATAGATCGACCCCTCGAGCGGATTGAAGCCGTCCATGATGTCCTTGACGGTGCGGTAGCCGTGAACGTTCGAGTTCGGCGCCATCGTCTGTTCGGCCAAATCGACGAGTTCGGGGTTCGTGACGGACACGATCGCCGTCGAGTAGTCGGGCCCCGCCAACAGACCCAGATGGAGCGGGTGGTCGTAGAACATCTCCGCGACCTCGCCGAGGTTCCTGACGCACACACCGAGCGGCGGCGGCGTGATACCGAACGCCATTTCGATGCCCATCGACGCAACAGTCGAATGCACGCCACCGCAGACGCCACATGCACGCGACGAGATGTCGATCGCGTCCCGCGGGTCGCGTCCCTGGAGGATGATCTCGTAACCGCGGAACAGCATCGCCATGGAGTGTGCTTCGACCGCTTCTCGTGTCTCGAGGTCCAGCACCGTGTGCACGGCGAGCGCACCCGCGACCCTGGTCACCGGGTCGATGTTCCATTCGCGCAGCTTGGGCGGCGCCGCCATCGCGCCCCCGCTCTTGCGGTTCTGAACGTCGCGCACGAAATCGCGTGGCTCGGCGACGGTGACCGCGTAGGGGTCACTTCCGCCGCTGATGAGGCGGGCCTTGCCGTTGGCATCGAATTCGATCGGGAGGTTCTTGAAGCACATGGGCTCAGCGACCTCCGTCGCCCGAGTGTTGCACCCGTGAGTACACCTTGTGCATCAGCCGCTCGGCGCCGACGGGCTGGGTGTCGTACCGTGCCCACCCACTCGGTAGGTCACGGGTGTCGTCCCATCGTGGTGATCGCATCTTGTCTTTCTGACTCAGGTGTCGCATTCGGCGGATGAACCCTCCGACGACACGGCTCGTGTTGGTCGACAGCAGCGACCCTGGCGGAACTTCGTAGATCGGTGAGAACTTGTCAGGGAAGCCGGGCATCGTGCAACCGATGCAGATCCCGCCCATGTTCATGCAGCCGCCGTGACCGTCGACCATGCCCCGCTCGGAGATGTTGCATTGCACGACCGGCCCCCAGCAGCCGAGCTCGACCAGACATTCCTTGTCGCCGTACTCCTGGGCGAACACGCCCTCCTCGTAATACCCGGCGCGAGGACAGTGTCGGTGGACGGTCTCGGTGAACAGCCATGCGGGCCGGCCGAGTTCGTCGAACTCGGGGAGCGGTGCGAGGCCGTTCAAGAAGAGCAGCGCCGCGGCCGCGGTCTCGGTGATGTTGTCACCGATCGGTGAACACCCGGGGATGTTGATCACGGGCAGGCCGAGCGTGGACCGGTAGTCCTTGCCGAGGTGATCCATCACGCCCATCGCGTTGGTCGGGTTCCCGTGAGCGGCGGGGATGCCACCCCACGTCGCACACGTGCCGACGGCGAGGATCGCTGCGGCACCAGGTGCCATGCGGTCGAGCCATTCGAGGCTCGTGATCTGGCGGCCGGTCTCGCGGTCTTCGCCGAGACCCATCCAGTACCCGTCGCCCGAGAGCGTCTCGTCCATGATGGAGCCCTCCCACGCAATCAGGTAGGGGGCATCGAGCTTTCCCTCGGCGGCGAGCCGGAGATTCTCGACCCACTCGGCGCCCGATTCGACTGACAGGACGGTGTGCACGAGTTCGACGCGAGGGAGCCCGGGTACCCGACCGTTCAGAAGGTCTTCGACCGGCGGGTGTGTTGCGCCGGAGATCGCGATCGTGCACCCGTCACAGCTGGCTCCGACGATCCAGAACAGGTAGGCCTTGTCGAGCGGACCCTGTGACACGACGTCCGATCGCCGCGGTCGCTGGCCACTCCGCAATGCGATCGGTGCCAACGGGTTGTTCGGGTCCGTGATCATCGGCTTCGGCTCGATCTCGCCGTGGCCCGAATCAGGCATCACCCTCGTGTACTGCGTCACAGTTCCCTCCGCGGTCGTCCCGAACGGTCACACTAGTCGCTCAATGCGAATCGCATCTAGCTCGGATTCTGGTTTAGGGTGAGTCGGGACCGAAAGGGGCAGGTCAATGTCAACGGGTTGGATCGTCGGGTACGTGATCGGGGTCGTCCTGGTCCTGGTCGTGGTGGTCTTGTTGTTGCTGATGATCAGGGGCGCCCATCGGGCCGCGATCAAGGCCGAGGCGATTCTCGCCGCGCTCCTGGAGGGCCGCGACAACACCGCTCCACTCTGGGCTGTGAACGACGTGAACGTGGCCATCGAACGGATCACCGGCGGCGCAGCGGCAGTTCGCGAACACCTCGCATCGAAGGGCGCAACGTCATGAGTACGAACGCACTGTGGTGGATGACGCTCGGGCTTGGGCTGGTCGTCTCGATCGTCGCCGTCATCCTGCTCCATACGTTTCTGTTGCAACTCCGCCGCGTCGATCGTGGCTCGGCCGCGATCTGGGGAGCCGGAAAGCAGGTTGCCCGCAACACGGCGACCTCCTGGATGTTGCATCAGACGACCGTGCGGCTCGACGGTCTGACCGAGGAGGCCCTCCGCCACGACGCCTTCCTCGACGACGTGCTGGCCGGGTCAGGGGGCGGGTCATGAGGAATCTCCTGATCGTGCTCACGGTGGTCGAAATCGTGATCTTCGTCGGCGCTCTCGCCGGCTACCTGATCGCCATCGCTCGAACCCTGGGGTCGATCTCGCAGAACCTCTCCAAGGTCACGTTCGGCGTGCGGGCGATCGAGACCCAGTGCTCGTCGATCGGGCCTTCGGTGGTGCGTGTCAACGAACAGCTGACTGTGGTCGCGGGGGCGCTCGACGGTCTCGTGCGAAAAGCCAATCAAGCGAGCGGGTCGTCGTGACGATCGGCGCGCCGGCACCGAAGTCAGATGCTCTCGCTGCGCTGTACTGGCGCAGCGAGATCCTCCAGGTCATGTACTGGCTGCGGGGCGAGGGTTTCGGCGACGTCGTCGACCCTGGGCTGATCGAACGATTCCTCGGCGTCGACGCCGCGATCGGCATGACGTACCTCGATCGGCTGGTGCAGGAGGAGTACCTCGTCCGTGACGGCGAGTGGTATGCGCTGTCCGACTTCGGGCTCGAACACGGGGCGCGCGAGTTCGCCGATTCGTTTGCCGACCTGACCAAGCCCACCCACGGCGAGTGCAGCGACGATTGCTGGTGCCACGCGTCGGTCGACGAAGCTGATGCCTGCCTGGCCCACCGACACGACCA
>JBDSBE010000025.1:0-24980 GCA_039921745.1 Ilumatobacteraceae bacterium
GAAGCCGAAGACAACCTCCGCCAGCTCGACATCGAGGTCGCTGCTGCCGAAGAGAGCGTCGCTGCCAAACAGACCGATTTGACCTCGCTGCGTGGCGATCTCGCGGAGGTCGCCGTCCGGTCGTTCACTGGCGCCGGTACCGACGTGCTCGGTCCCCTGTTTTCGAATGCCGAGCTCTACAGCGAGGGCCTCCGCCGTGACCAGTTCAGCCGCGTGGCGTTGAGCGTGGGGACGAGTACCACCGACGATCTCGACGAGCTGATTGCAGACCTCGATGCCGAGCAGAAGAACCTCGAGCAGAAGCGGGCCGAGGTCGAGGTCCTCAAAGAAACGATCGTGCAGAAGCGGCAGCAGACCGAAGAGCTCACGGCTCAGGTCGTCGAACGCCGAGCCGAGGCGGAGGCCCGGTATCAGCAGGCGATCCAGGAAGAAGAAGATCGTCGGGCTGCCGAGGCGTTTGCGAAACTCCAGGCCGAGTTCGCAGCCCAGGAGGCGGCCGCCGCACAGGCGGCGCAGGCCATTGCGTCGAACTCGGGAGGTGGGAACTCGAGTGGCGGCAACGGTTCTGATGCTGCCGCCACTGACTCAGGCACCAGTTCATCCGGCAATTCCACGGTGGCCGCGCCTGCCGCGAGTTCGGGCGGCTCCACGCAGTCGGCCCCCGCCGCTGCGAAGGCTCCGGCTCCGGCCCCCGCCCCAGCGCCCGCCAATGTGCCGTCGGTGTCCGGCCTCGCCGGTATCGCGGTGCAGGCTGCGCTCGGCCAGCTGGGCGTGCCGTACGTCTATGCCACCTCACTTCCCGGCGTGTCGTTCGATTGCTCCGGTCTCACGCACTACGCGTGGGGCCAGGCGGGTGTCTACCTCCCTCGCAACTCGCGTGCCCAGGCTGCGTCAACTCCTCGTGTCCCAACGGCTTCGGCCCAACCAGGCGATCTGATCTATTACTACTCGCCGATCAGTCACGTCGGGATCTACATGGGCGGCGGCCAGTTGGTGCACGCTCCGAACTCCGGCACGGTCGTGAAGGTCTCGAACGTGAGCTGGGACAAGGTCGCGATCGTCACACGGCCAGGCTGAGCCCAACCACCTGGTCGAGTGGGTCTTGCACCGCCGCACTACGGTCGAAGCTCGTGCAGGGAATCGACAACGACCGCGTCAGCCGGTGGCTGGTGCAGCACGTCGACGGTGCTGCAGCGCCGTTCTCGTTCGACCTGATCGTCGGTGGTCGATCGAATCTCACCTTCCGTGTCGTCGGAGCCGACGGTCGGACCTTCGTGCTGCGCCGCCCACCGACCGGGCACGTGCTCGCCACCGCCCACGACATGGCGCGCGAGCACCGGATCATCTCGGCCGTCGGACGGACAGGGGTTCCGGTGCCCCGCACGCTCGGGCTGTGCGCCGACGACACGGTCAACGGCGCACCGTTCTACGTCATGGAGTACGTCGACGGTGACGTCCTCGACTCGCCCGAGGCGGCCGACGTGCTCCCGCTCGAACTGCGCCGGCCGGCCTGCGAGCATCTCGTCGACGTGCTGGCCGATCTACACGCCGCCGACGTCGATGAGATCGGCCTCGGTGACCTGGCACGTCGCAGCGGCTACGTCGAGCGCCAGATCAAGCGTTGGTCGACCCAGTGGGCCAACTCGAAGACCCGTGACATCCCCGAGATCGAGGAGGTCGCTCGGCACCTGGCTGCGAACGTCCCGGAGCAGCGCGGCGTCTCGATCGCCCACGGCGACTACCGGTTCGGGAACTGCCTGGTCGACGTCGAAACCGGTCGCATCGCCGCCGTGCTCGACTGGGAGCTGTGCACGCTCGGTGATCCACTCGCCGATCTCGGCTATCTCGGGGTGTACTGGGCGGACCCGTCGGGGGTGAGCCGCCCGAACGACCCAACCGGCGCGCCCGGTTTCATGACCTTCGGGGAGGTGGTCGGCCGCTACGCCGAGCAGACCGGGCGTGACGTCACGCAGATCGACTACTACGTCGCGTTCTCGTCCTGGAGGCTGGCCGTCATCAGCGAGGGTGTCTACGCGCGGTATCTTCACGGGGCGATGGGTGACCAGGATGACCCCGAGGGGCTCGAGCGGGTGCGGACGGGAACCGTCGACCTCGCACACCGGGCACTGGATGCCGTCGGGCGACTGCAGTGACGTCGGCTGCGACCGACGTACTGGCCGGGTGGGAGCGAGCGTCGTTCAGCGCGGCCGGGTTCACGCACGACACGTATCGACGAGGCTCCGGCCCGGGCGTCGTGGTGATTCACGAGATCCCCGGGATCACGCCGGCGGTGACGAGGTTCGCGAACGAGGTCGTCGACCGAGGTTTCACCGTGGTGATGCCCGATCTCGTCGGCACGCCCGGTCGGGAAGTCAGCATTCCGTACACGCTCGGCAGTTTCGCGAGGGTGTGCGTCTCCAACGAGGTCACTGCCTGGGCGTTGAACCGGACCACTCCGGTGACGTCGTGGTTGCGGGCCGTCGCCCGGGCGCTGCACGCGGAGGTCGGCGGTCCGGGCGTCGGTGCGGTCGGCATGTGCTTCAGTGGCGGGTTCGCGCTCGGGATGATGGTCGACGAGATCATGATCGCCCCGGTCGTGTCCCAGCATTCGTTTCCGATCGCCCGCGGCTCCGGTGCAGCGAGCGGCAACCTCGGCTTGTCACCTGACGACGAGGCCGCGATGGTCTGTCGGGCCGAGGCGGGATGCGAGGTGCTCGGGCTCAGGTTCACAGGCGATCGCATGGTGGGTACCCGCTTCGACACGTTGCGTGAGAAGTTGGGCGATGCGTTCATCGCCGTCGAGCTGCCCAGCGCGTCACGATTCGACCATTCGGTCCTGACCGAGCATCGCGACGACGCCAGTGTGGGGCGAGTGATCGATTTCCTCGCTGCGAAGCTCCTGCCGAACTGACCTGTTCGAATGATGAGGGTACCCCCGTAGGGTATTGAGCATGTCGCCGGTAGGGTGGGCGCATGGCGAATCCCGGCTACCACGACGACAAGGCTGCCGTCCTGGCGCGTCTGAAGCGGGTGGAGGGCCAGGTCCGCGGCCTGCAGCGGATGGTCGACGAGGACACGTACTGCATCGACGTACTGACGCAGGTGTCTGCGGCGACCCGAGCCCTACAGGGCGTGGCCGTCCAGCTCCTCGACGACCATCTCCGACACTGCGTCGCCGACGCCGTCCATGCCGATGATCCGGTCGAATCCAATCGGATCATCACCGAAGCTTCCAAAGCCATCGAACGATTGGTGAAATCATGAAAACGCTCACGCTGTCCGTCCCCGGTATGACCTGCGGTCACTGCGAAGCAGCCGTCAAGGAGGAGGTCGGGGCGGTTCCCGGTGTCACGGCCGTCGACGTCGATCTCGACTCGAAGGACGTCGCCGTGTCCGGGACCGACCTCGATCGCGACGCAATCGTCGCAGCCATCGATGAAGCCGGTTTTGACGTCGCCTGACTCCGTCACGCTCGACGTGACGGGGATGACCTGTGCTGCGTGCGCTTCGCGCATCGAACGGAAACTCAACAAGCTCGATGGCGTCGTTGCCTCGGTCAACTACGCCACGGAGCAGGCGCGCGTCGAACAGCACGGTGAAGGCGCGATCGGCGTCGACGGTCTGATCGCCACGATCGAGTCGACCGGATACGGCGCCCACCTTCCGTCCGACGACGTCGAACAGCCCGATCGACTGGCATATCTGCGACGGCGCCTGATCGTGTCGATCGTGCTCGGAGTCCCCGTGCTCGTGCTGTCGATGATCCCGGCCGCACAGTTCGACGGCTGGCAGTGGGTCGCCCTCGCGCTGGCGACCCCGGTCGCGACATGGGCGGCCTGGCCGTTCCATCGATCCATGGCGCTCAACGTCCGCCACGGTCAGGCCACGATGGACACCCTCATCTCGGTCGGGGTCGGCGCCGCATACATCTGGTCGCTGTGGGCGCTGCTGTTCACGTCGGCGGGTGAGATCGGGATGTCGATGTCGATGTCGATGGACGTGCGTCCGGCCGCGGGGGACCAGCACCACATCTATCTCGAGGTCGCCTCGACGGTTGTCGCATTCATCCTCGCTGGACGGTATTTCGAGGCGAGCGCGAAGCGCCGTGCCGGTGACGCCTTGCGGGCACTGCTGGATCTCGGTGCCAAGGACGTCGCCGTCATCGACGGCGCAGGAGTCGAACGCCGGGTCCCGATCGAGCAACTCCACGTCGGCGACCGATTCGTTGTTCGGCCCGGCGAGCAGATCGCGACCGACGGCCGCGTCGTCGACGGCGCATCGGCGGTCGACCGCTCGCTGGTGACCGGCGAGAGCATGCCGGTCGAAGTCGGCGTCGGCGACGACGTCATCGGTGCGACGATCAACGCCGACGGCCGTTTGGTCATCGAGGCGCTGCGGGTCGGATCAGAGACGCAACTCGCACAGATGGCGCAGATGGTCGAGGCCGCACAGTCCGGCAAGGCGCCGGTGCAGCGACTTGCCGATCGGGTCGCTGCGGTCTTCGTGCCGATCGTGATCGGTCTTGCGCTCCTGACGCTCGCCGGTTGGCTGATCGTCACCGGCGACGCCGAACGCTCGTTCAGTGCGGCGGTCGCCGTGCTGATCATCGCCTGCCCCTGCGCGCTGGGACTCGCCACGCCGACGGCACTGCTCGTCGGCACTGGCCGCGGTGCGCAGATGGGCGTCGTGATCCGCGGTCCGGAGATCCTCGAGAACACCCGCCAGGTGGACACGATCGTCCTCGACAAGACGGGCACGGTGACGACGGGCACGATGACGCTCTCCGCCGTGCGGCCGATGGGTGACCTGACCGGACCCGACGTGCTGCGCGTCGCCGGCGCGCTCGAATCAGCGAGCGAGCATCCGATCGCGCGTGCCATCACCAAGGCGGCGGACGAGGCGGGGCCGGTCGCCCCGGTGACCGATTTCCGAAACTTGCCGGGCCTCGGGGTGCGCGGCACCGTCGACGGGCGGGAGTACGAGATCGGTCGACCGAGCGCACCGATCGACGACGGGGGCAGCGACGGGTCCGACAGCCCGGGTCGAACGGTCGTCGAACTCCGGGCGGTCGGCGATTCGACGGAGCTCCTCGGGCATCTCGTGGTGACCGACTCCGTCAAGCCCACGAGTGCCGCTGCGATCGGGCACTTCCGGCGGCTCGGCCTGGAACCGGTGCTGCTCACCGGCGACAACATCGCGACAGCGCGTGCCGTGGCCGCTGAAGTCGGCATCGACCAAGTCCATGCCGAGGTTCTTCCCGCCGACAAGGTCGACGTGGTCACTGAACTGCAACGTGCCGGCAAGGTCGTGGCGATGGTCGGTGACGGTGTCAACGACTCGGCTGCGCTCGTCGCCGCCGATCTGGGCATCTCGATGGGGTCCGGGACGTCGGCGGCGATCGAGGCGAGCGACATCACGCTCGTCCGGGACGACCTGATGGCAGCGGTCGATGCGATCGCACTCTCGCGTCGGACGCTCGGCACGATCAAGACGAACCTGTTCTGGGCGTTCGCATACAACGTGGTGGCGATCCCTCTGGCGATGTCGGGTCGGCTATCGCCGGCGATCGCCGGTGCAGCGATGGCGTTCTCGAGCGTGTTCGTCGTGTCGAACTCGCTGCGCCTCAAACGCTTCCGACCGACGCCCTGAGCGACGTCGACTGCCCGGACGGGGAATCAGGTTGCGAACAGTTGGTCGACGTCGGCGAACGCCTTGAACTCGAGCGCATTCCCCGACGGATCGAGGAAGAACATCGTCCACTGCTCACCCGGTTCCCCCTCGAACCGCACGTACGGCTCGACCACGAACTCGACCCCGGCGACCCGAAGTCGTCGGGCCAGATCGGAGAACCGGTCGACATCGAGCACGAGTCCGAAGTGCGGCACGGGCACCTCGTGGCCGTCGACGGGATTGGTTGCGTCCGCCTCTGTTCGCTGCCCGTCCACCTGGTGTGTGACGAGCTGGTGCCCCTCGACGTTCCAATCGGTCCACAGCTCGTCCGAGCGTCCGCGCGGAAAGCCCAGCGTCTCGCCGTAGAACCGGCGGGCTTCTTCGATGTCACGCACCGGAATCGCCAAGTGGAACGGCGGACGCTGCCCTCCGATCACGACCGACCCTCCGGCCGGGTCGCATCGGCAGGGCGCCGATTCCCGCCAGCGTCGCTTGCAGCCACCTCGCACCGTTCGATCACGGTCAGAGCGTACGGGCGGTCGGCACGATCCGCCGGATCGGCCGCTCCTGCTGTCTGCGTCGGCTCGCCGAGGGCACCGATTCGGGTCGAGAGGGGTCGAATCTGGGAAGATGTCGTCCCGTGAGCGACATCGACACCGCAACCGACACCACCTGGTTGACCGACGACCACATGGAGCAGATGCGGGCCCATCTCCCAATCGTGTACGTCGAGGCGATCCCTGTGCGGGTCGACGGCCTGGGCCACGTCACCGAGATCGGTCTGCTGCTGCGACAAGCGGCCGACGGTACGATCAGTCGCCTGATCGTCAGCGGTCGAGTCAAGTTCGGTGAACGGGTCCGCGAGGCGCTGATGCGCCACTGCGAAAAAGACCTCGGTCCGCTGGCGCTGCCGCAGATCCCGGTCGGCACCGCACCGTTCACGGTGGCCGAGTACTTCCCCGACCCCGATGTGAGCGGTTACCACGACCCGCGCCAGCACGCCGTGAGCCTCGTGTTCGTCGTGCCGGTCGACGGTGACTGCGAACCCACTCAGGAGGCGCTCGACCTGGCCTGGTACTCGCCGTCCGAGGCCTGCTCGCCAGAGGTCATCGGTCAGATGACCGGTGGCCAGGACCGGCTGCTGCGGCTCGCACTCGCGCACGTGGGTCAGCTCCCGTAGACCCAGGAATGTGTCTTGGCATCCACCGCGCATGGTGCCGGGGGGCGTAGTTTGGCGCTTGATGCCCGTGGCTGATATCGCTCGTACCGCGAGCACGATGCGGACCGCCCTCATCGGCCGACCGATGGTCAGGTTCGATGCCCCGAGACTGATCGGCCCCACGCCTCAGGCCGGTCGGATGGTGGAGACGATCGAGTCGGTCGGCAAGCATCTCGAGGTGATGTGGGACGACGGGATCGTGCTCGACACGCACCTCAAGGGCAAGAGCGAGTGGCACGTCTATCGGCAGGGTGCGCCGTGGCGCCGCTCGTGGGATCAGCTCGTCGCCTCGATCCAGACCGACGACTTCGTCGCCGTCTGCTTCGACGCCCCGAACGTCGAGACCTACCGCCAGCCGGATCGTCAGCGGCACCCTGGCCGTGGCCGCCTCGGACCCGACCTCACCAACCCTGCCGTCGACGCACAGGAGGCGGTCGAGCTACTCCTGTCGTACGCCGACCCCGAGGCACGGCTTCGGGACGTGATGGTCGATCAACACGTCATGCAGGGGGTCGGCAACGTCTATCGGTGCGAGGTGCTGTGGGCGGCCGAACTGAGCCCGTGGGCCCACATCGGCGACCTGACGCATCATGATGCGCTGCTGATCGTCGGGACGGCGGCCAAGATGGTGCGCGTCAACCAGGGTCGGGTTCGGAGGGCGACGACGCACCACACGGCGGCCGGGCTCGCCGTGTACGGCCGAATCGGGCAGGGCTGCATCCGATGCCACGAAACGATCGAGGCGCAACCGGTGGGTCGCTGCGGTCGGATGCTCTACTGGTGTCCCGGGTGTCAGGTTCGTCTCGACCGACGGCTCCCCGCCGACATCCGAGACATCGATCCGCACCCGGCCGCGGTGAAGTACCTGACCGAGCTCCACCATCGCTCGTATCCCGACTGACACACCCTCGATCAGCCGTCCACTGACCAGGTGCAGGTTGCATCTCTTGAACGGTTTGCGTCGCTCGGCGATGGGTAGTGTCGTCCCATGCTGTACACGATCCTGATCATTCTGGCCATCATCGCGCTCGCGCTGTTCATCCTCGGGCGGCGGCGCTGATGTTCGTCGTCCTGGGTATCGTCCTTCTGGTCGTCGGTGCGATCGTGACGTTCGCCATCGATGCGTCCGCCGATGGCGTCGACCTCGAAGTCATCGGATACATCCTCATGGCGGGCGGCGTGGCGTCGCTGCTCGCGGCGGCTGTTCAGGGTGCCGCTTGGCAGTCACGATCGAATTCGAAGATGCACGTCGAGAAGCACATGAGCTCCGACGGCCAGCACTTCGTCGAGGACGTCCAGACCGACTGAAAGCATCCGGCTCCGGCCGGCTTTCCACTCGTACTGCTTCGGCGCGAACTCAACGGAGTTCGCGCCGAAGCGCGAATCGGAGTCCACTCCAGGTCTCGTCGATCGCGCACACTTTGTTGTCGACCCATCCGGTCGGGAGGAAGTCCTCACGAAAGACGTCCTCGACGATGTCGGTCGGCACCCGGCTCGCCCGCTTCGGCCAGGCCAGCCACACCGTCCCATCGGGTTCGACCGCACGCGTCAGTTGCGACCAGGCGGCGACAAATTTGGAGCGGCGGGTCGAGAACGCAACGACCACGTCGAGCGTCGGACGCACCTGTTTGCGCCACACAGATCCATGCGGCAACGGGCCAAGGGTGACTGCGAAACCCGGTGGCGCATGTCGGGTCGCGAACCGGGTTCCCTCCCGAATTCCGAGTTTGGTCACCAGCGGTGTGCCCGAATACCCGGCCACCGCGCGACGGTAGCGCGTCGGCCGCAACGGCGCCCACGACTCAGACCCGACCCATCATCCGATCGACGGCGATCTCGAGTGCCACCCGGTCGGGCCGTTCCCGCGGGGCCCGATAGCGCTCGGTGTAGGCGGCGACCGCCGCCGCGACCTGTTCGGGCTCGCGGACGACCTCGACCCGTCCTTCGAGGGTGAGCCAGCGTCCGCCGTCAACCTGACACACGGCCGCTCGACCGTTGCGGTCGGCGTTGGCGACCTTCTGGGTGCTGGGCGAGGTGATGATGCGAACCAGCCTGGCCGTACGGTCGTAGCCGAACCCGACGGGTGCGACGTGTGGCGAGCCGTCGGCTCGCACCGTGGTCAAGGTCGCGAGGTGGCGGTCGCTGAGAAATGCGAGCACGTCGTCGCCGAGATCATCGAGGTCGAAGGCCATCCCGCCAGTGTGCCGAGCTGTCGAACCCGATCACTCGCTCATTCGGTGGAGATCGCTCGGAGCACGTCCATTCGCGACGCTTTGTACGCCGGGTAGAGCGCCGCGACGATCGCGGCGATGATCGCGAACACGACCACGCCGACCAGCGTGACCCACGGGAACGTGATGCCGTCGATCACGTTGTCGGGCACGGCGATGCTCAGCGCGATGCCCATCAGGAGACCGACCGTGACGCCCACCACCACGCCGAACACGGCCACGATCACCGCTTCCCAGCGCACTGCGCGACGCAACTGACGCCGACTCATCCCGACGGCTCGGAGCAATCCGATCTCGCGCGTGCGCTCGAACACCGACAACGCCAGCGTGATCGCGATGCCGAGGAACGAAATCACGATCGCCATGCCGAGCAGGGTCGTGATCACGACGAGGAGCTGGTTGATCTGGCCCTCCTGCTGGGCCCGGAACTCGGAGTTGTCCTGCACCTTGGCCTGGGGGTAATCGGTGAGTGTCTCGTTGATCGTCTGTCGGGCTGCGTCGAGGTCGCCGACACCGTCGTCCAACCGGGCGAGGACGAACTGATCGCGGGCCCGCTGGTCGCTGACGGACTCGAGTTCGTCGATCGAGAAATACCAACTCGATCCGAGCGAGTCGTCGTCGAACAGCCCCGCGACGGTCAGCGTCGATTCGACGCCGTTCTGGTAAGTGATGTCGATCGGGTCCCCGACCTGGAGGCCGAGCGCGTCGGCACGGTCGCGAAAGACCATCACGCCGTTGCCGTCGACGAGCGGTCCGAAGTCGCCGGCGGTGACGTCGACGTTCGCGAGTTGGGGGAAGGCGACCGGGTCGACAGCGGTGAGTTGGAGCTGTTCGTCACCGATCGACCCGGAGACGAAGCGGAACGGCGACGCAGCGCCCACCACGTCGAGATCGTTCAGCCGCTCCACGATGGCCGGCGGGAGACCCTGGAACGAGTCGTCGGTGATGATGTAGTCGGCAGTGATGGCTTGGTCGAGGATCCGGCCGAACGTGTCGCGCAGTGATGATGCGAAGACGGCGGCGGCGCTGATCAGCGCGACGCCGATCATCAGCGCCGACGCGGTGCGGGCCGTTCGTCGTGGCGATCGGGCTGCGTTGTCGCGCGCGATCTTTCCGGGCGTCCCGAACAGCTTCTCGATCGGTGCGCCGAGCGCGATCGACACCGGGCGGGCAACAGTCGACGACAGGCTCGTGACGCCGAGGAAGGTGAGCAGCGCTCCGCCGCCGGCGAACACCGCCAGTCCGAGGCTGCCGCCGGGTCGCAGGAACAATCCGATGACGAACGCGACCATCCCGACACCGGTCACGATCGCACCGCCGACCAACCGTCGACTGGCGCTGAGCGCCTCGAAGCCGAGCTCCGGTCGCATCGCGGCGACCGGTGGGATCTTCGCGGCGCGGCGCGCAGGGATCAGGACCGACAGCAACGTGACGCCGACCCCGACCGCGGCGGCGACCGCAACGGTCCGAGGGAGCAGGCGCGTGGCGACGTCGGGGAATCCAGCGCCGGCCGCATTGAAAATCGCGATGATGCCCTGGGCCACGACGAATCCGCCGAAGACGCCCACGATCGTGGCGACGACCGATACGACGAGAGCCTCGACCACGATCATGGTGCTCACCTGTGAGGCGCTGGCGCCGATCGACCGCATCAGGGCGAGTTCTCGGAGGCGTTGGCCGATTGTGATGCCGTAGATGTTGTTGATGATGAACGCGGACACGAACGCAGTCACGAATGCAAACACCAGCAGACCGGTCTTGAAGACGTCCACGAAAGAGTTGATGGCGCTGGCTGTCTCGTCGGCGACCTCCTGGCCGGTGACGACCTCGACGCGGGCCGGGAGGATCGTGTCGATCGCGGCCTGGACGGTCGTCGGGTCGACGCCATCGACGACGCTGATGTCGATCTGGTCGACCATGCCGCCAGTGCCCAGGATCTCGGGCGCGACTGCAGGATCGAACAGTGACGTCGTCGCGCCCGCGAACCCGTCGGTGTCACCCAGCCCGACGAGGCCGACGATCATGAACGCACGCTGACCCGTGTCGAGCACGATGTCGATGCGGTCGCCGACGGTGTAGCCGTAGCGGTCGGCGGTCGCCTTGTCGATTGCGACCTCGTCGGCTCCCTTCGGCGCTCGGCCGTCCTTGAGTTCGACGCCACCGAGCGCATTCTCGCCGCCCCAGGACACACCGAGCGCCGGTGCCCCTCCGGTGGAGATCGGTTCGCCGTTCGGGTCGAGCATCTGGGCGTATCGGTTGATGTTGCCCTCAACGACATCGACTCCGTCGACCGCCGCGACCTGGCCGACCAGATCGTCGATGATCGGGTCACGAAGGGCTTCGGTCTCGTCGACACCGGTGAGCTGTGCACGCACGACGAGATCGACGTCTTGGCCGAGCTCGGTGAACAAGTTGTCGAACGTGGCCTTGAGGCTGTCGGCGAGCACGAACGATCCGGAGACGAACGAGACGCCGAGCAGGGTCGCGAGGCCGATGAAGATGTTGCGACCGAGTCGGGCGCGAAGAGACTTGCGAGCGAGGGTGACGATCATGGCCGGCTGCTCACTGACCGATCTGCTTCATGCGGTCGATGATGCTATCGGCCGTCGGGTCGGCCATGTCGTCGACGACCGATCCGTCGGCGAGGAAGACCACCCGATTGGCGTACGCCGCCGAGTAGGGGTCGTGCGTGACCATCACGATCGTCTGACCGAATTCGTCGACGGCCCCGCGCATGAATCGGAGGATGTCGGCTCCGGAGTTCGAGTCGAGGTTTCCGGTCGGTTCATCCGCGAAGATGATCGTCGGGCGGCTCGCGAGGGCGCGCGCCACGGCGACCCGCTGCTGCTGGCCGCCGGACAGTTCGCTCGGCCGATGCTGCATCCGGTCGGCGAGGCCGACCGTACCGATGACTCGCTCGATCCATGTCTGGTCGCCGTCATCGCCACCCAGCATCATGGGCAGCATGATGTTCTCGCGAGCGGTGAGGGTGGGAATCAGGTTGAACGCCTGGAACACGAATCCGACGGCCACGCGGCGCAGTTCGGTCAGCTGCTTGTCGTTCAGGTCGGCGAGGTAGGTCTCACCGATGAACACGGCGCCCGACGTGAGGGCGTCGAGGCCGGCCAAGCAGTGGAGGAGCGTCGACTTGCCGCTGCCCGACGGGCCCATGATCGCTGTGAACCGGCCCGGCTCGAAGGAGATCGTCACGCCATCGAGGGCGTGGACGACGGCGTCGCCGATGCCGTAGGTCTTGCGGGCGTCGATCGCTCCGGCAGCAGCGGCGGTCAGCGACGATGGTGCAGAGGGCGCGGAGTAGTTCATGGTGTCCATGTCTACGCCGTGCGGAGGGTGCCGGCCATCAGACTTTCGGATCATTCACGGTCGGCCACTCGGCCGATCGGCGCACTCGCAGTACGATCGGCGCCTGTGGTCGAGTGTCACGCGTGCTCAGCGGCAGGACCTGAAGGAGCGCGCTTCTGCCCGTCCTGCGGCGTCGCCCAACATCGCATGCCCGAGCGGATCGTCGCCGCGGACGCTCGGCGCGTCGTCACGGTGATGTTCGCCGACCTGGTCGGGTTCACTGCACTGTCCGAGCATCGTGACCCGGAGCAGGTCAAACGACTGGTCGAAGAGGTGTTCGCGCAGCTCGTCGCCGACATCCAGTCCCACGGCGGGGTGATCGACAAGTTGCTGGGTGACGCGATCGTGGCGCTGTTCGGCGCTCCTGTCGCCCACGAGGATGACGCCGACCGAGCGGTTCGGGCCGGCCTGTCGATGCAGCACACCCTCCGGACGTTTCGCGCCACGCATCCCGCAGACGCCGTGCGGATGAGAGTTGGGATCAACACGGGCGAAGTGCTCGCGGGACCGGTTGCCGGCACCGAGTACACCGCGATGGGCGACGTGGTCAACACCGCCTCCCGGCTGCAGGAGTTGGCACTGCCCGGAACCGTCTTCGTCGGTCAAGCAACACGCGACCTCTGCAGTCCGGCAATCAGGTTCGAGCGGGTCGACTCGGTCCAGCTCCGAGGGCGCGAGCAGGAGATCACCGTCTGGAGGGCGTTGGCCGTCGAGACCGCGACGATCGTGCGACGGTGGTCGTCAGACGTCGAGTTCGTCGGTCGGGTGGCGGAGCTCGGGATGATGGGGGCGATCACGTCGAACGTGCTGGCCGGCCGCAGCGCAATCGCCGCGATCGTCGGCGAGGCCGGAATCGGCAAGTCGCGGCTCGTGCGCGAGGCGATCACACCGATGCTCGACGCCCGACCCGACACGCTGTTGCTCGAAGGCGCCTGCGCCCCATACGGTGAGTCGAACGTCTGGTGGCCGGTCGCGGGCGGACTGCTCGCCCGGTTCGGGTTCGACCGCAACGACGGTCCGGAGTCTTCGCGCAAGAAGATCATCCGCACGGTGGCCTCCATCGACGACTACCAGCCGGGTTCCGCCGACTTCGACCGGATCGTCGATCTGTTGATGCACCTGCTGGGTCAACCGTCAGCGCTCGATTCGCTCGGACCCTCGTCGATCCGCGAGGCGGTCATCAGTGGAATCGTGCAAGCGCTTCGCCGACGGGCACAGCGGGCCCCGGTGATCGTCTGGGTGGACGATCTGCAGTGGGCGGCACCCGTGCTGCTGGAGCTGCTCGAGACGATCGCTCGTCAGCTCGCCGGTCTGCCGCTCCTCGTCGTCACGACGACCCGGCCCGGTGACGGCGATGTCATCGGCTGGCCGCCACCCGTCGACCCGGCGCTCACGACGCACCTGTCGCTCGAGGCGCTCGACACGTCGTCGTCCGCGGCGCTCGTGATGAAGGCGGCCGGACGTTCGCTCCCGGATGAGGTCGTCGCCGACATCTCCATCCGCAGCGGCGGCAACCCGCTGTTCCTCATCGAACTCGCGCGACTTGCGGCGTCGACCGACGACTCGGCGACGCGCGAACTGCCCGGGACCCTGCGGGCGCTCGTCGCCGCGCGTCTCGATCAGCTGACGACGACCCAGCGTCAGGTGCTCGACAATGCGGCGATCCTCGGCAACGACGGCCAGCTGATCGCGCTACGACAGTTCGCGGAGGAACTCGGGCAACAGTTCGACCCGCACGACCTCGACGGGATCGAGGCCGCCGGCCTGCTGGTCGGTGATGCGAAGCGCTGGCAGTTCCGCAGCGACGTCGTGCGTGAAGTCGCGTACCACACGCTCACCAAGCAGGCCCGGGCGCAGCGTCATGCCGGGGTGGCCCGGTACCTGGCTGCATTCGAGCCGAGCCTGACCGACGCGCGTGCCCACCATTCGGCCGCTGCGGCGGAACTCCAGGCCGAGATCGGTCCGATCGCCGATGTGCCGGACGACATTGCGAACGAGGCGGTCGAACTGAGCGTTGCCGCGGCGAAGGCGTGGGCGGAACAGGGTGCACAGCGGCGCAGTCTGCATCTCATCGAACGAGCACTGGCGATCGGGGTCTCTGATCCTGCGGTCCGCAAGACGATCATGCTGATGCGGGTCGAAGCACTGGTCGATCTGCGCGACATGCGGCCGGCGCGAAGGCGCTCCCTCGAACTCGCCACGTTCGCAGACGAAACCGACGATCGAGTTCTTCGCGGCGAGGCCGCACGACTCCTCGGCACGATCGAACAGTCAGAGGGCGATCTCGTCGCTGCAAGAGTTCATCTCGGCCAGGCCGTCGATGAGTTCCGCGACATCGGCGATCATCGCCTGCTGGCCGAAGCCTTGCGTGCCCGGGGGTTCGCGGAGGTCTTCGGCGGGTCCCTGGCGGATGCCGATCGGTTTCTCCGAGAGGCCGAGATCCTCTTCGAGGAGGTCGACGACGAGCGCGGGACCGCCTGGGTCCACCAGCATCGGGCCTGGGTGTCGTTCCTGTCCGGTGATCACGACGAGTCGGAGCAGCGGCTCTGGCAGGCGATCGACGCCTTCACGGACCTGGAGGACCGCGTCGGCAGGACGTGGTCACTCGGTCTGCTCGCCTACGTGTATCACTTCACGCGCCGGGACGATGAGGCGCTCGCATTGGCCGACGAGGTCCTGACGATTGCGAAGAAGTGGGGTGACGATTGGGGCAGCTCGATGATGCTCAACCTGCAGGCGAGCGTCTGGTTGTGGCAGGGCCACATCGACGAGGCGCGTTCGGCCGGGGAGCGGGCCCTGGGCGGTTTCCGCAAGATCGCCGACCGGTTCGGCGTGATCCAGGCCCTGAGCACGCTCAACCGGGCGTACGTGGCGCTCGGGCGGTCCGCCGATGCCGACCGGTCGGTCGAAGAGGTGCTCGCACTGTCCGATTCGTTCGGCGAGTTGGCCTATCCGGTGATCGCCGCAGCGGGTACGGCGATGCATCTCGGACGCGGCGAGCGGGCGGCCGAGCTCGCGTCGTCTGCGATCGGCCGGCTCGACACCACCGGCGCCAACATCGACGAAGGCAGGGTGATCGAAGCGTTCGGGCGGCTGCTGTCCGGGGACGCGGACGGGACCCTTGCGCGCCTGCTCGATGTCGACGTCGAACGGTCACCGTTTGCGTTGGCGGCTCGGTCCACGGCGTCGGCGATGCTCGGTGACCATGCGGCGGCGCTCGCCGATGTTCAGTCGATCGAATCGATGGAGTCGGTGAGTTACTGGGATCTCGCGGTCGCACGAGTGGCGGCCGCCGGCGCAGCGGCGGCCGGCGTACCGGCGGATGCAGCGCACCGTCGCTCGATGCTGGTCCAGCTCGTCGAGGAGCTCGACGACGTGGTGCTGTCGACCTATGCCGCCGACGTCCTGAGACGTCTGGACCGCCCGACGGACGGTCACGTCGAGGTGGAACGACGCGACGACGAGCGCGGCGTCTCGATCGGCGGCTGGTCGATGCTCGCGGCTGCGCTCGTGCCCGGCTGAGCAGCGGTCAGTGACGCGCCGGCTGCTCAGTCACGCGCAGGTATTCCTTCTGGGCGTCCCATCCGTCGGGGAACAGCGCCTGCGCCTCCTCGTCGGACAGTGCGGCGAGATGATCTCGTCGAAGTTGCGCCCGGTAGAGGCCGGGTACGTGAGCGTCAACGTGACGGTCTTGTCGGGTGCGATGACGGACACTGACCGGACGGTGAGGGTGTCGTTCGCCTTGGGGCGGATCATGTCGTCGAGGTCGGCCACAGCGCGATCCGGGTCGCCGATCATCGGACAGTTGACGGCGATTCGGTGCTGAGGGGGCATGTCCTGGAGACCCGACTTGTATGCCGAGTTTCGTGACGTC
Organism: Ilumatobacteraceae bacterium; assembly: GCA_039921745.1. Classification (GTDB taxonomy): domain Bacteria; phylum Actinomycetota; class Acidimicrobiia; order Acidimicrobiales; family Ilumatobacteraceae; genus Ilumatobacter. Next base: position 16,358 of record JBDSBE010000025.1, read on the forward strand.
AGGCCCACCTGAGGGGTTCCGGAGCAGTCGACACGGTGACGGGCCCCCGAGTAGCGTGCCTGACGTGGGACACGACGGTGGGGGTGGGACGTCCGACCAGCATCGACAGCTCGCCGTCGACGCCAACAACAGCGCGTGGGAGCTGCTCGACGGGCGTGAACTGTCCGCCGATGATGCCGACGACCTGCTCCAACGCGCGTACGCCGCGGCGTACCACTGGCGGCGGGCGACCGGCACGACTGACGTCAATGCTGCCCGAGCATCGTGGCTGACGTCGCGTGCCCACGTCGTGCTCGGACATGGGGAGCTGGCGCTCCACCACGCCGAGCGATGCGGTGTGTCCGTCGAGCAGGCCGGAGAGGCCGCCGAGGATTTCGATCACGGTTTCTTCCACGAGGCGCGTGCACGCGCCCTGGCATCACTCGGTCGGTTCGACGAGGCACGCTCCGAGTACGACGCGGCGGTCGCAGTCGAGATCGGTGACGACGAGGACCGCTCGATCTTTCAATCCGACCTGTCCTCGGACCCCTGGTTCGGTCTCGATCGGACGTGATCCGGTGAGCGTCGAAGTGCCGATGGAGCAACTGTTCGCGGACGTCGACGCGTGGGGTTTCTGCTATCTGCTGACCGTCTCGGACGACGGGCGACCGCATGCGCTGGCCTTGCACCCGGTGGTCGTCGAGCGTGGTGCCGGGCGTGTCCTGCGCCTCGACGCGGGCGGGGGTCGAGCGTGCCGAAACGCCGCCGCCCGACCTCAGGTGTCGCTCGTATTTCCTCCAGGTGAATCAGGAATGAGTCTCGTCGTCGACGGTGTCGCGGCGGGGTCGGGCAACGTCGTCGACGTCGCCCCGACTTGGGCCGTGTTGCACCGCGCGGCGCCGTGACGATCGATCGAGTTCCACTTCCGTCGAGTGCGGGTGAGCTGTTCCTGTGTGCTCGTGCCGACGCTGCACCTGATCCCGATGCTGCCCTTGCGGAGGCCGGCAATGCGTCGTTGCTGGTGTGCCTCAATGAGCACCACGAACTCGCGGCCAACTACCTGGACTACGTGGATTGGCTCCGCGCACACGATGGCCAGCGGTCCCTCTGGCACCCGACACGCGATTGGCACTCGCACGGTGTCACTGCGGCATGGCCGGTCATCACGACGATCGTCGACCGTCTCTCCCGAGGCGATGGCGTGCTTGTGCACTGCGCGATGGGACAGGGGCGCGCCGGCACGATGGCGGTGTGCACCTTGATGGTGCTCGGGGCGGGCCGAGACGAGGCGTTGCGGGTGGTGGCCGAGCATCGCCGCAATGCGGGCCCCGCGAGCCGTTCGCAGTGGGCGCTCGTCGATGCGGTCGATGAGCGACTGGCCGCGATCACATCCGACGCGAATCCGGGCATCATGAAGTCATGAGTCCGTTCGCCCCGCCCAACGGCCCACCGCTGTCGCCCGAGCCGCTCCACCCTGGATCGAGACGTCGCCGCGCGTCGACTGCATCTGTGGTCGTGGCGGCGGTCTCGCTGATTGGTGTAGGCGCAGTCGGGGCGATCCAGCTCACGACCGGTGACAGCCAGGGCGCGGACGCGGCAGCGGTCACGGCTTTGACCGAGACGACCGTTCCGGAGACGACCCTGCCGGAGACGCCCGTGCCGGAGACGACCGGGCGAGACACGACCGGGCCAGAGACGACCGGGCCAGACACGACCGTGCCCGAGACGACCGCTGTCGACGATGGCGATTCGAGCGTGATCGACGACTTCGACATGCAAACGTTCGACGATCTGACCTCATGCCTGGGTCTGCCGTCGTTCGACGGAGCACCGGGGGACGTGAGCGATGGCCTCGACACCTGGCTCGACGACTGGTTCTCCTCGTCAGCGGAATCGGACGGGTCGAACGCCGGACCCGAACTCGGCACGCTGCTCGACGACCTTTTGTCGGAGTGGTTGGGCGAGCCCGCCACGACCGTCGATGGGCACGTCGGAGCGCTGGTCGATGACCTTCTCAACGAGTTCGGCACGTACCTCGACGGCCACGTCACCGTCACCGGACCGGATGGCGTGTCGGTGATCGATCTCGGCGAGGACGGTTCGGTCACGATCACGCGTTCCGGTGGCGACATCACGATCGCGACCACCGGCGACGCCACTGTCGGCAACCTCGATGACGCGCTGGGCGATCTGGGCGCGGTGCTCGGAGGCGAATCCGACACGCCCGTCGGAACGGATGCCGGTCGCGACTTGGAACGTAGGATCGATGACATGCTCGGTCGTGCACCGACGACGGGCGACGCGCCGGACCTCGGACCAATCGATTCGGATGAACTGCAACGCTGCATCGAGGCAGCGCTCGGGCGCTGACGCGTCGATTTCGAACACGCGACTTGCCCGATCGCGAACGGAGACTCCAACGCCTGGGGAGGGCGTGGCTGGAGGGCACGAACGTTGAAGATCGACGCGCACGGCGAGTTGTAAGTGTCCGCTCGCCCGTGCTCCCTGCCTAGCATCACTGAGCGGTGGTGGCGATCCGTACGGAACGGTCATCGCGGATCGGCCATGCCCCAGTAGCTCAGTGGAGAGAGCATCGGTTTCCTAAACCGTGAGTCGCAGGTTCGATCCCTGCCTGGGGCACGACAAAACACCTGGTAGACAGGCTGCAAGCATTCTTGATTGACGAGAATTGCCCGTTTGGGTAGCATTCGGGTAGCAGAAATTCCTGCTCTGCTCCTGGAGGCACCCGTGGCGAACGGTTCCGTCTATCGACGTGAGGACCGCAAGAAGCCATGGATCGCGCACATCTCGTGGCACGAGGGCGACCGTCGCCGACAATCCAAGAAGTCGTACGCCACGAAGCGCCAAGCCAAGGAAGCGTTGGCCGAGGCGATCGATTCGCACCGCCGTCAGGAGTTCGTGGCGCCGACCGCGATTCGCGTGAGGGACTTCTTCGTGACATGGATCGACACGCTGGAGACACAGGGTCGCAAGGTGTCGACGATCGAGGGTTACCGCAAGACGATGAGCAGCTATGTGCTGCCGACGCTCGGCTCGTACCGACTGCAAGACCTTCGCCCGACCGACCTCGACAATCTGTACGCGGCTCTGTTGAAGTCGGGCGGTGTCGGCGGCCGGCCGTTGTCGATGACGACCGTGCATCACGTGCACACCCAGCTCGGGAAGTTGCTGCACGATGCCGAGCGCAAGGGCCTGGTGATGCGAAACGTTGCTCGGCTGGCTGACGCCCCGAGCTTGGCGGCTGCTCGTGATCGTGCCCCGGACATGAACGTGTGGACGCCCGACGAGCTTCGTCGCTTCCTCGAATTCAGCGAGGACTACCGGGCGGGCCCGATGCTGCACCTCGCAGCGATGACGGGCATGCGACGCGGTGAGGTCGTCGCGCTCCGTTGGGACGCGGTCGATTTCGCCCGCTCCACCCTGAAGGTGCGAGCAGCGGCGACGTTCCTCAATGGTGAGGAGACGATCGATGTGCCGAAGACGAAGCGCAGCCGCCGGACGATCGATCTCGATCAACGGACGGCCTCGGTGCTGAAGCATCATCGGGCCACCCAACGTGAAGAGTTGTTCATGGTCGGCGTGACTGCGCCGACCGATGACCGTGTCTTCACGAATGAGATCGGTGACCCACTCCGGCCTGCAAGCGTCGGCCAAGCATTCCGTCGGCTCGTCGAGTCGGCTGGCCTGCCGTACATCCGTCTGCACGATCTTCGGCACACGCACGCCTCGCACCTGCTCGCTGCTGGTGTGAACGCCAAGGTCGTGAGCGAACGGCTCGGTCACTCGTCGGTGAGCTTCACACTCGACACGTACGGGCACGTGATGCCAGGTCAGCAGAGCGAAGCGGCTGAGGCCGCCGCGGCGTTGCTCAGGCGCTGACTGGTCAGTCGAGCCGAGCGGACGCGAGGAGTTCGTCGACGGCGCGTCGCGGGATCACGATGCGCCGTCCGAGCCGGATCGACGGGATCGAGCCAAGCCGAACGCATTCGTACGCGCTCGACCGTGAGATGCCGAGCATCGTCGCCGCTTGGCTGACGGTCACGGTGGCGGTGTTGGGTGCGGACATGTGAATCCTCCGTTGGTCCGGGGAGCACAGTTGCGTTCTCCCGCGCTGGTGTAAGGGCAGTCGGGCGAGCGGGGCGGGACATCGTCGGTGTGGCCGACGTACTCGCACGTGACCCCTCGATCACTCGCCACGCTGCACCGTGGTGGCGGCGCGATTCCGCGATGGGCCGAACGCCAGTTCGGAGCCGGGCTTTGACACAGCGTCGAGCGGTCGATCGGTGCCGTTGGGCATTCTCGGTTCAGTCCCTGTGGTCGATGACAGAGGCAGCGTTCAAGCAGCTGGTGCGTCGCCGAGTAGTTGATCGATCTCCGCGCATGCGATGACGATCCGTCTGCCGACGCGAAGCGCACGGAGTTCGCCGCGCTCGACGAGCAGGTACGCCGTCGTGCGGCCTATGCCAAGGATCACCGCTACCTCGGGAACCGAGTACGTCCGGCGTCGAACGTGCCGAATACTCAGCTCTGACCGACAGGGAACCGTGGGCAATTCCGCACGGTCTATTGGGTCGGGATCCAAGTGCGTTTCCATGACTCTCAGTGGGTCAATGCGAGTGGGCCTCGGTCACGCACCTCTCAACAGCGCCCGGTCGCCAGGGACAACGTCGCCGGTCATCACAACTCGTCGCACCCCGCGAAGACGATCAGATCGCCGGACTCGTGTTGTTCCGGTTCGAGTGCGAACCCGCGATTTCGCGAGCCGAACCTGCTCGGAAACGCCCGCCCGGGAACCGGCCTACGAGGATAGGTGTGGCGCCGTCGGGGTGATGGAGAGGGAACACTGTCGACGTGATTCTGTGACGTCACGCTTGGGTAGATGCGTGCGGTCGGGTGACCGCTGTCGCGGGTTATCGATCGTGATTATCGAGTGTCCCCGACCAAGCAGGCACTTTCGGGGCACGATCTATAGTCGCTGAAGTGCCCGCAATCACGCTCGGCTCGGGGCTGTCGCTCTCGTACTGGACCCAGGGTGAGGTCGGTGACGCGACCGTCGTGCTCCTTCCCGGACCGACGGACTCGTGGCGCTCATACCAGCCGATCCTTGATGCAGTCCCTTCCCACCTGCGCGTGATCGCCGTGTCTCTCCGCGGACATGGCGACTCCTCGAAGCCAGGTTCGGGGTACAGCATCGAACACCTCACCGCCGATGTGGTGCCTCTACTCGACGCGCTCGAGATTGAACGCGCGACGCTTGTGGGTCACTCTGGTTCAGGTCTCGTCGCTCGCAGGGTCGCCTGTCAGGCCCCCGATCGGGTGAGCGGACTCGTCCTCGAAGCGACACCGACCACGCTGCGCAACGACCCGAAGCTTCGCGAGTTCGTGAACACGGTCGTATCGGAGCTGACCGATCCAATCGACCCCGATTTCGCACGAACCTTCGTTGCGGACACCTCAACTGACGTTCTTCCAGTCGAGTTGCTCGAGGCACTCGTCGAAGACCTCGTGAAGGTCCCGGTTCGCGTGTGGAACGAGATGTTCGCCTCGCTGCTCGTGTACGACGACACCACCGAGCTGTCACTCATTAACGTCCCGGCGCTGTTGGTGTGGGGCGACGCAGATCCTCTTGTCCCACGGTCGATGCAGGACGACCTTGCACGCAGCATCCCTCGCACCGAGCTCGTTGTCTATCGCGGGGTGGGGCACACACCTCGTTGGGAGGAGCCCGCACGATTCGCCAACGACGTTGCCAGGTTTGCGTTGAATGCGTCCTCACAGCCAGAAAGGTCGACAACGACACAACCTCGTCCCTGACCGCCGGCTGAAAGCCGGCGACATGTGTGGTCCTCGCGAACCTGCTCAATAGCGCCCAGGCAGTTCTGCGCTATCCCGCATGAGACGCCGCCTGGTCGCTTGGTTGCGCTGCCTCTTGGATCCGCCGTGCCATCGCCGGCTTGTCTGACTCGTCGAGCCAGCTGGCCTCGACCGCATTCGTGGCGATCTCCACGAGATCGTCCATTCCCAGACCAAACGCTGCTGCGCTGAGGAGATACTCCTGTGTCAGGTCGAGGTCGATCAATGCGGGGTCGTCGGTGTTGAGGGTGACCAGTAGGCCGGCGTCACGCATGCGCCGGAAGGGATGCGCTGTGACATTGCTGAACACGTCGGGGATGATGCGCGCGTTGGCGTTCGGACAGACTGTGAGAGGCAGGCGCCGCTCGGCGAACCGGGCCGTCAGTGCCTCATCGTCGATGATCGTGATGCCGTGGTCGACGCGCTCGCATCCGAGCACGTCGACCGCTGCAGCGGCGGCACTTGCGGGGGAGTTCTCGCCCTGGTGTGCGGTGAGCCGCAGACCCGTGGCAGAAGCTGCCCGGTACGCGTCGACATAGGTCGTCGGGTCGATGCCGAGCTCTGTCGAGTCCATACCGACGCCGATCACGCGATCGACGCCTTTCGCGTTGGACCGTCGGAGTTGCACGAGCTGCGCGACGTGGTCGAGGCCGATCGCCGGCCCGAACTCGCGGTCGATGTCGAAAATCAATCGGGCGGTCGTGCCGGTCGTGCGCTCGGCCTCGGCGAGACCTCGGTCCAGTGCCGACACGATGTCTGCGAGAGATTGGCCGTTGATGAGATGCCGGGCCGGGGTGAAGAATGTTTCCCGGTAGATCAGTCCGTGCTGCGCACCGTCGATGATGCTCTCGAACGCGAGCCGCTCCCAGGCGTCTGGTCGACAAGGACGGATTGAACGAGCCAGAAGACGCTGAGGAAGTCGGTGAGGCTGGCGTAACTCGGCTGATAGAGATCGGACGGGTCATCGACCGGCATCCGAACATCTGCGGTTAAGGCGAGCTCGGCAACCGTCGCCGCCCGCATCGTTCCTTCGATGTGGCAATGGAGTTCGACCTTGGGCAACGCACGCACGTCGGAGTCCGATAACACCATCGCGTACCCTCCTGATCTCACTAATGGCGTCCTCAGGGTTGATCGCGGCGCACCGATGGACACCATAATCGGTCTCACGCAGCCCTGGTCAGGCGTGTAGAGATCACGCGGAATGTCCGATCCCGGCGCCCGCGGCAATGTGCCGGCAGGCGCAGACTTCCTTTTCTGTGCGCGCCACCTACCGCCGGGTGGGTCCAGGTCAACGTCGGTGGGTGCCGCGCTGTTCGCTGCCGTCGGGATCAGCTCGATCCCGCCGGGCAAGTCACTCATGGCTTGCGAGCGGTGATGAGCCACGCCGCGGAGGCGAGGAGCACTCCATCGGCGGTCTCGCGCTCGACGAACAGGTCGGCGAGATTCGACATCGCTTGCGCCCGCGATTCGGGGTCGAGGTCGTCGGTCAGTCCCTCGACGATGCCCATCGTCTTCGCGAACTCCATCGCGTCGGACGCGTCGGTTCCAAGGTCGATCACCTCGTTGATCGGCTCGAGGTCGACGTCGTCGAAGCCTGCGGACGACAGGATGCTGTGAACTCGCTCCGGCTCGGCGAGCGCGAAGGGTGTCGGAGCGTTCGGAGGCGCCACGGACAGCTGCCGGCCCATGGCGAGCGCGCCGCGCAGCGACGTCATCCACCCGTTGTCCTCGAGTCTCCGCCAAGCGAGCAGCGCGAGTGTGCCACTCGGGCGCAGTGACCCGCCGATGTTCATGTACGCGGCGACGGGATCGTTGAAGAACATCGTCCCAAAGCTGCTCATGGCGACGTCGAAGGTCTCTGGTTCGAACGGGAAGACCTGGGCGTCGCCGCGGACGAAGGTCACGTTGGCGAGCCCTTCGGCCGCACTCCGCTTGCGCGCCAGCTCGAGCATCCGCGTCGAGAGATCGATCCCCGTGACTTGACCCTCGTAGGCCGAGCGTGCGACGTCCCGCGTCGGGCGTCCGGTGCCGCAGCCCAGGTCCACCACGCAATCTGCCGGGCCGATGAGCTTCTTCTCTACGAAGCGCTGCCAGGTCCGTCGACTCGCCCGGTCGTACCGGTCGGCTTGCTCGGTCCAGACGTCGCCCTCGTGCCCGTCCCACGCCGCCGCCTGCTCGGTGTTGACCACCTCGATGCTCACGGTGCCTCCCTGTCTCGCCTACGCACGTCATGCCAGGTCCAGGTCGTTGCGCAGCCCCATAGAGAGTAACCAAACGTCCCCAAACGCCGGGTCGGTTAGCGGGATTACGTGCTACCGCAGTCGGGCCGTTACGAGTGCATTGCCCGGTGCCGTTGAAGTGGGTACGGGTGCGTCTTATGGGTGTCCTCAACCAGCACATGGGGTGCGCGCTGCTGTCGACGTCATGCACGTTATGGGGCTTGTGCCGGTCGAATGAAACCGATTGGCGCCAGGCTGACCCGATCACTCACCGAAACTACGCATCGCTGCGCCTCCCTCACGTCTTGCCGGTCGGGACCCAGGTGCCCTGATCGTTACGAGAGCGGCCCTCGATGCCGGCCACGACGACGATTCTACCTGTCGGCGTGACCGTCGCACTTGCGAACTCCTTGGCATCCTTGAACGATGTCTCCACCGTCCACGATCGCCCACCGTCGTGGCTCCCCTCGACGACCAGTTCGCCCGTGTCGAGCGCGACCCCCAGGAGAATGGTGTTGTCGTCGGGCACCAGGAGCCACGACCGTTCG
>JBDSBE010000026.1:0-23641 GCA_039921745.1 Ilumatobacteraceae bacterium
GAGAAGCACGGGGTACTCCCTCCCTTGGTCGCCTACGTCGAGGGATAGCACCGCTCTCGACTGCCGGTGTGGCGGGGTTACATCGTGAACGGTGAGTCCCATAGGTGCCGTCGGAGGGCACCCGATATCGGCGCCCGGTAATGACGACCGTGCTCGTGCGACCCGCGCCACAGAACGGCCCCGATGCGGCGCCACGGAATAGCGCGCTTGAGTCCGACCCGCCAGCAAGTGACGCTCACCGGCAACTCACCGATGCCGTGGAAGCTGAGCGTCGCCGACAGCGACGAACTGAAGTCGCGGCTCGCCACCCTTCGCTCCGGTTCGCGTCGACTTCGATGGCGGCCGGAAGACCTCGGTGTCTTCGCCGCAGCCGCTCTCTGAACATACGTGACCCTGCCGCTCCTGTTCGATCGAGCCGAGCGGCTCGATCGTCCCGCTGATGCTGGCGGACTTCGCCGGCTCCGCCTCCAGCTGCCGCTGACAATCGCTGGTCAGGGGCTTATGGTGCCGCTCGCCCCGTCCGACCACGACGACCCGACCCGATGCAGACCGATCGGCTGCTACCTCGTCGCCAAACATCTCACTGACCGATATATGGAGGACCGATGACCACCAAGAAGATGACCCGACAAGAAGAACACGACTTCTACGCCGACCCCGACAACCAGACACCTCGAGGACCGGCCCGGCGCCGCACCTCGAAGCTGTCCGAGCTCGTCCCCGTTCGGTTCCCGCCCGAGACGCTCGCCAAGATCCGCGACGCCGCCGACGCCGACGACCGATCCGTCTCAGCCTGGATCCGCCGCGCCGTGGACCGCGAACTCGAACACGGCACCAAGACCGCCTGAACACGCGACACCGCCAGCGGTACTACGAGCGTGCGATACCGAGCGATCCGCTCGCTCGTAACGGCCGGATATGTGGTCGTCGTGACGTTGTTCGAGTCGGTCGCTATCGAGCGGCTTGGTTCAGGTGGCTCAAAACCCTGAGGCCGAACGACGTACCGAGCTCTCTGAGTAGCGCCTGCGATGTCGTGCTGGCGTACCGGTTCTACGACTCGATTCGGATCGAGTCGAGGATCTCTTGCAGCTCCGCAAGCTCCTGTGGGGCGGCGATGCCGGACTGTGTGAGAAATACCTGGCGTGCGCCGTCGATGTCGACGATGTAGACGTTCGCGGTCGCATTCTTCAGCAGCACGAAGTTCTTGTCCGCGGGCGCGCTGTACCAGATCTGCAGGCCGATGTCCGACGCGTTGCACGGCGCCAGGTCGAAGCCATCTGGGACGGCGAGGTCGATCCGAGTCGCCGGGTAGCCACCGAGTGTTGTAGCGAAAGGACCATTCTTCGTCGAGCCTGGCTGGTCGAGCAGCGCCTGCGCGAGGTCATCGGCGCTCGGACCGACCTCCGTGACACCTGAATCGCTTCCAGCGCAACCCTCGACGAAGATCTCCTCGACCACGACGGCATAGAAGCCGACTTCGTCGCTCCCATCCTCACCGTTGGCGTAGACGTGTCCGTACTGAACTGTCAACGGAACCGTGCCGAGGGCTGACCTGAGGTTGCGATCGATGAAGCCCCGAGTCTCGAGCACCGTCTTCGGCGAGAAGTCCTGCGACGCCTGATCGAACCACGCGTCGAGCAGCTCGGCCACCGTTGTGTTCGTACGGGACAGCTTTCCGCGCTGGGCGTCCGCGGCGAGTTCGACCAGCGCCCGCTCAGCGTCACGCTTGCCGCCGCGATGGCGAGAGGCCCTCCGGAGAGGGCCTCTGACCTGGTACTTCTTGGCAGCCCGTACGGGATTCGAACCCGTGCCGCCACCTTGAGAGGGTGGTGTCCTAGGCCTCTAGACGAACGGGCCAAGCTGCGTCCCCGATGTTACCGCCGAGGCTTGTCAACCGGACGGACCCCGAGGGCCCACCCGTTGGTTGGGGTGCAAGGAATCGAACCTTGAATAACAGAACCAGAAACTGTCGTGTTGCCAATTACACCACACCCCACTGGAGCGACGGGAGAGTGTATCGGCACCGGGTGGGGCGCCAACCCGGGGACTCAGCCGGCGAGATCGGTCAAGCGTCGAAACCCGATGATGCGTCCAACGGCCACCCCGCCGGCCTCGGCGAGGTTGCGTTTGATCGCCTCACCGCCGGAGACGACACTCGTCGGCGTCGCCGACCCCTCGGCATGGAGGCCGAAGCCGTTTGCGATCAGCTCGGCCCGTTTCAAATGGTACGAATCCGACACCACGATCACGTCGTCCAGCCCGGCATCGAGCAGGAGCGTCGATGCGCTCTGCAACGACTCGTACGTCGTCCGCCCGACATTTTCCATCATGATCGAATCTTCAGGGATTCCACGATCGACCAGGTACCCACGCGAGGCTTCGGCCTCGGTGAATCGGTCATCGGGGAGCTTGCCGCCGGTGACCATCACGACCGGCGCGACCCCGTCGGTCCACATCGTCAGCACGTGATCGAGCCGAGCTGCGAGTTGCGGTGACGGCCGCCCGTCGTACTGGGCGGCGCCGAGCACCAGGATTGCCTCCGCGCGATCCGCCGAATGGTTGCGGCCGGTCTGGACGACCTGCACCAGCGAGAACACGTAGTACACGAGAAGCACCGTGACGAGTCCCAGTGCGATCCGGCGAACCGGCCGATGCGTCGGTGCACGCCGACGCCGCCCCGTGAACTCGTGCTCGGACGCAGCCGCCCGATCAACGACATCGTGCATGGGGTCGTGGGTGCGGCGCTCGTCCATCTCCGCCACCGGCGAAACGATCAGACGCCGAGGCGGGCGAGAGCCGCCCGCATCCGTCGGATCGACTCGTCGCTCCCCATCACTTCCAGCGCCTCGAACAGCGGTGGGCCGACGGTCCGACCGGTCACGGCGACCCGCACGGGGGCCTGCGCCTTGCCGAGCTTCAGCTCGTACGTCGTCATCACGTCTTCCAGCGTGGCTTTCAGGATCGTGTGAGTCCAGTCGCCTTCGGGTAGCGCGGCATAGGCCTCGACGGCGTCGGCGAGCAGTGACCGTGCGTACTCGGTGGACATCGTCGTGTCCCACGACTGCTGGTCGATGACAGGCTCATCGGCGTACATGAAGTCGACGGTGCCCGGAGCGTCGGCCAACGTCTTGAGGCGCTCCTGCACGAACGGCACCATGGAACGGAACGGCTCGGGCCCCCACTCGTCAGGCAGCCACGGGCCACACGCTTCGGCGAGATCGTCGACGGTCATCCGACGGATGTACTCGCCGTTGAATGCCGTGAGCTTCTTGATGTCGAAGAATGCCGGCGACAGGTTGACGTCCGACAGACGGAAGGCCGACTCGATGTCCGACCACGGGAAGATCTCGGTACCGGCCGCTTCGGCGCCGGGCATCGTCCAGCCGAGTGTCATCAGGTAGTTGACCATCGCGTCGGCCAGGATGCCGTCGTCGCGGTAGGAGTCGAGGGCGACCTTGTCGCGGCGTTTCGAGAGCTTCTTGCGCTGTTCGTTCACGAGGACCGGCACGTGGGCCCAGGCCGGGGGTGTTGCGCCGAGCGCCTCCCAGATCATCTGCTGCTTCGGGGTGTTCGGCAGGTGCTCCTCTGCGCGCACCACGTTCGTGATCCGCATCTCGATGTCGTCGACCACGTTCGCGAGATTGAACACCGGATGACCGTTGCCCCTGACCAGCACGAAGTCCTCGATGGCTTCGTTGTCGAACTCCACGTCGCCGCGCACCTCGTCATGGACGACGGTGACGCCGGGGGGAACCCGGAAACGGAGCACGTTCCCGACCGCCGGCCCGAGCCCGCGGTCGCGCGACCAGCCGCCGTACCCCGTGACGCCCTCGGCGGCCGCCCGCTCCTGGATCTGCTCCGTCGTCATGTCGCAGTAGTACGCATGGCCCGATCCAAGCAACCGCTCGGCGGCCGCCAGGTGGCCCGCTGCGAAGTTGCTCTGGAAAAGCGGGCCCTCGAAGTGCGGGTCGTCGGCGGTGATCCCGATCCAGGCGAGTGAATCGATGATGCCCTGCGTCCACTCCGGCTTGTTCCTGACTTCGTCGGTGTCCTCGATTCGAAGCACGAACGTGCCGCCATTCGAGCGGGCCAGCGCCCAGTTGAACAGGGCGGTGCGGGCACCGCCCACGTGAAACATTCCGGTGGGTGATGGGGCGAATCGGTAGCGGGGCGAGTCAGACATGACTGCGATGACGCTACCGCTCGACGCCAGCCCACTGTCTCTGATCGATGTCAGGGTTCGCGCCGGGACGTCAGCGCGAGGTTCTTCAGTTGACGCAACGCCACCGACAGGTTCGTCACGTCGAACGTGTCGGCCCGACGCACCTCGGTGAGCAACGCCATCACCCGTTGCACAGCCCGTTCGTTGGCGACGATCCACGCCTCGACCGACCCGCCGCCGCCGTTCAACACGCTCGAAGCCAACTCGGCGAGGGTGGTCATCAAGTCGTCGCGCAGGGCGCCCCGGGCCTGCGTCTGCCATCGATCGCTGCGGGGCAGGCTCGCGACGGCATCCCACAACCACATCAGGTCCAGGCGGTCGAATACCTGCCAGTACGTCGTGCCGGCGAGGACGGGGTCGACCCCGATCCGGTCGGCCAGCTCGATCATGTCGAACATCATGTGGAGCAGACGCCAGTTGGACGACCGTTCGGCGAGCGCGACCGGCACCCCGGCTCGCGTCCTGGCCGTGGCGAGCTGTTCGGACACCAGCTTCATCGGCCCGCTCAGACAGTCGTCGAGCTGGGCGCCGAGGTTCCGAGACGGCTCCCGGAATCGCGCCACCTCACCGGCGATGTCGAGCGGTGGGCGACGATGGCGGAGGAACCACAGCGACGCCCGCTCGGCCGACCGCCGACAGTCCAGATACAGCTCCAGCCGGTCATCGTTGGAGATCGAGGTCAATGCGTCGATCTCGTGCCACCAGTCGTCGAATCCGAGCACCTCACGCGCGACCAGCCAGGCGCGAGCGACATCGGTCACCGACGCTCCCGTGTCCTCCGTCATGCGATGGTCGTACGAGATGCCCGAGATGTTCACCATCTCGTTCACCAGTTGGGTCGTGGCGATCTCCCGGTGCAGGCGGTGACCGAGGATCTCGTCGTGGAAGCGCTCGCGCAGCGGCGTCGGGAAATACTCGACGAGATCCTGTTCCAGCACCGGGGCATCGGGCAGGTCGGTCGCGAGGATCTCACTGACATTCGCGTTCTTCGTATAGGCGATCATCACCGCGAACTCAGGCGTGCGCAGACCGGACCCGCCGAGCTGACGTTCGGCGATCTGCTTGTCGGTCGGCAGGAACTCGAGGCCGCGATCGAGCCACCCTTCCGACTCGAGTTGGTCCAGGTAGCGCGCGTGCACATTGACCATCGTCAGGCCCTGCTCACGGGCGATCATCAACGCCAGCGTCTGCTGCTTGTTGTTGTCGAGCACGAGTTCGGCGACTTCGTCGGTCATCTCTTCGAGGAGCACGTTGCGCTGCTTGAGGGTCATGTCCCCGCTCGCCACGACACCACCGAGCAGGACTTTGATGTTGACCTCGTGGTCGCTGCAGTCGACCCCGGCCGAGTTGTCGATCGCGTCGGTGTAGAGCAGACCTCCGCCGATCGCGTACTCCACCCGTCCGAGCTGCGTCACGCCCAGGTTGCCACCCTCCCCGACCATCCGGCAGCGCAATGTCGACGCGTCGACGCGGACCGCATCATTGGTCCGGTCGCCGACATCACCGTCGGTTTCCGAACTCGCTTTGACGTACGTGCCGACTCCGCCGTTCCAAAGCAGATCGACTGGCGCCCGCAGAATCGCGCTGATCAGCTGATTCGGCGTCATCGAATCATCGGTGACACCGAGGGCGCGCTGCACCTGCGGAGACAACTCGATCGATTTGAGCTGGCGTGAGAACACGCCTCCGCCTTCGGAAATGAGGCTTCGGTCATAGTCGGACCACGATGAACGGGCCAGGTCGAACAGCCGCTTGCGCTCGGTCCACGACGACGCTGCGTCGGGGTCGGGGTCCAGGAAGATGTCGCGATGGTCGAACGCCGCGACCAGCCGCAGATGACGCGAGATCAACATGCCGTTGCCGAACACGTCGCCGGACATGTCGCCGATACCGACCGCGATCATCGATTCGACGTCGGCGTCCCGCCCGAGCACCGAGGCGTGGCGGCGAACGCTCTCCCACGCCCCACGAGCGGTGATGCCCATCGCCTTATGGTCGTAGCCGGCGCTGCCGCCGGACGCGAACGCATCGCCGAGCCAGAAGTCGTACTCGGCCGAGATCGCATTGGCGGTGTCGCTGAACGTGGCCGTGCCCTTGTCGGCCGCGACCACGAGGTACGGATCGTCTCGGTCGTAGCGGACCACGCGTTCGGGGTGCACGACCGTCGCACCGACGAGGTTGTCGGTCAGGTCCAGCAAGCCGCGCACGAACATCCGGTAGCACTCGACGCCTTCCGCGCGCTGTTCCTCTGG
This sequence comes from Ilumatobacteraceae bacterium, assembly GCA_039921745.1. Classification (GTDB taxonomy): domain Bacteria; phylum Actinomycetota; class Acidimicrobiia; order Acidimicrobiales; family Ilumatobacteraceae; genus Ilumatobacter. The sequence continues at coordinate 6,475 of JBDSBE010000026.1, forward strand.
GTTTGATCCCGGCTGCTTGACGACGAAACCACCCTTCGCGCCGACCGGCACGATCACCGCGTTCTTCACCATCTGGGCCTTGACGAGACCGAGGACCTCGGTGCGGTAGTCCTCGGGCCGGTCGCTCCACCGCAAACCGCCGCGGGCGATCGCACCGCCGCGAAGGTGAACCCCTTCGACCCGACGCGAGCACACGAAGATCTCGTGCGCTGGTCGTGGGGCCGGTAGGTCGGGCACCTTCGATGGGTCGAATTTGAACGCGAGCGTGGGAGTCGGCAGATAGGCGCTCGTGCGCACCGTCGCGGTGACGAGGGCACGGAACATCCGCACGATCCGGTCGTCATCGAGCGACGGCACATCGTCGAGCCCGGTCAGGAGCTCGTCGTCGGCGGTCGCGAAGTTCGCCAACCGCTCCCCGTCGTCGAGATCAGGATCGAATCGAGCCTCGAACAGCTCGACCAGCAACGTCGCGAGGTTGGGCAACCGTGCCAGCGTGTCCTCCACGTACGCCTGACTGAACGTGAAGCTCGTCTGATGTGCATATTTGGCGTAGCACCGCAGCACGTTGACCTGCCACGTCGTGAGCCCGGCCAGCAGGACCAGCCGGTTGAAACCGTCCGCTTCGATCTCGCCGGCCAGTAAGCCGACGAACGCGGACGTGACCTCACGGTGCCGATGTTCGTCCACGGTCACGGACGCAGGGATGCGGAGCCCGATGTCGTACACGTAGCAGTGCCCGCCGTCGATGTCGAGCCGATGCGGGTGCTCGTCCAACGCCTGCACACCGAGGTGCCCGAGCAGTGGCAGCAGGTCGCTGAGGGCGATTGCTTCGCCACGGCTGTACACGCGCATCCGCCACACGCCTTCGTCGGCATCGACGCTGCGGGTCAGCGCAGCGCTGATCGGCTCGTCGGATGCGAGCAACTCGTCGAGGCGGACGACGTCGCCGACTGCGGTGTCCGGGTCGACCGAGGTCCGGTACGACTCGGGCACTGCGTCGCCGAACCGCTCCAGCAGTTCGTGGGCACGTCCGTCCCCGAGTTCGCGGGTCGCGGCAGCCTTCAACCGGTCGGTCCACGAGGTCGTCAGCTGATCGACCTGGTCCGAGAGGTCGTCGAGGTCGGGTCCGTCACCGGCAGCACGTTCGACCGTGAACGTGATCCGGGCCAGGTTGCTCGCCCCGACGAACGATTCGAGATCACGGATGGACGACCCGTAGGCGGCGCCGACGAAGCGCCCGATCAAGTCCGGGAGATCGGCGGTGAAGCGGGTCTTCGGGACGAAGACGAGCACCGTCGACCAGGCACCGACCGGTTCGGGAACCTCGATCACCCGCACGATCTGACGTTCCTGGAGACCCACGACCTCGATGACCAGCGCCGCGAGTTGATCGGCGTCGAGTTCGAACACGACGTCGCGCGGCAGCGTTTCGAGCACGTTGCGCATCGATCGACCGGTGTGCGTCTCGGCGCCTGCGGTCGCGAGCCCGAGGACCTCCCTGGCCCGTTCGCCGACCGACGGAATCGTCAACGTGCTCTGGCGATACGCCGTCGAGGCGAGCAGCCCGACGAACCGGTCGACCAGCTCACGACCATCTTCTCGGTAGCGAACGGTCACGACGGTGAGGCGACTCGGCCGGTGAACGGTCGAGCTCTGCGCAGAGCGCGCCACCGAGACGGGCGGGGCATCGAGGTCGATGGCCGGGTCGACCACGTCGTCGCCGACGGACTGACCGAGATCACGGTCGCCGTTGCGGGTCAGCGCGCCGTCGACGATCTCGAAGCTCGACGCACCCATGAACACGAAGTTGCCGTCCGCCAACCATCCGAGCAGGGGGTCGAGGAGGGCGTGGGCGAGGAGTCGGTCGCGCATCGGCTCGAAATCCGACACGACCCGGTGAGCCGTGTCGACGGCCGTGACGAGATCGTCGTGGAGCGCCGTCGCGTCCTGGCCCTCACACCGGTCGATCTCCACCTGACTCCACGCCTCGAGCGTCGACGCTCCGTCGGCGACACCCGTTGCGTTGATCGCGACCGCCGCGCCCGTCTCGTCGCGACGAATGCGAAGCATCGGATGGACGAGCAGATGGGTCGCGACGCCGTGCCGCTCCAACACCATTCGGACCGTGTCGACGAGGAACGGGACGTCGTCGGTGACGATCAGCACCAGTGACCGTGACGAATGCCAGCCGTCGCGCTCGCGGTCGGGTGACAGGACCAGGACCTCGGTGTCACCGCTGGAGCGCTGCTGGCCCATCGACCAGTGCCTGACTGCGGCCGAGTACAGGTCAGCGTCATGACGCTCGTCGAGATCGAAGTCGAGGAGCTCTCGATAGTAGGAGGCCACGAATTCTGCGAGCAGCTCGTCGTCCGGGCGTCGGCTCCTCGCGAGCGCCGTGAGTCGTTCTGTGAGCGACTCGACCCCGTTGCCATGCCCCGTGTGCTGCCCCATCTGGACCCCATTCCCCTGTGCGACATGCACCATACGACGCAACGTGGAGCGGCGCCGCAACATCATCGATTCAGGTGACTCGTCGATGACCGATACTAGAGAGATGGACGAGGTGATCCGACGTGCTGGAGAGGGCGACTCGGACGCGCTCGCGCAGCTCTGGCGGACGTACAACCACCTGCTGCTCCGCTACTTCCGGGGCAAACGGATGCACGATCCCGACGACCTCGCGTCGATCGTCTGGGTCGAGGTCGCCACGAGCCTCGGCCGGTTCCAAGGGAGCGAGCACGACTTCCGGCGGTGGTTGTTCACCATCGCCGCGCGACGCCGAGTCGATGACATCCGAGCGATCAAACGTCGCGAGGCCTTCGCCGAGCGAAATCGCCCGACGGTCGCCGAGCTGCGCGCACCGTCGGCCGGGGACGAGTCGGAGCGGACTGAAGCGCTCGACCGCGCCCTCGATCTGATCACCTCACTCCCCGCCGATCAGGCCGAGGCGATCCTGCTCCGCGTGATCGGCGACCTCGGTGTGAGCGAAGTCGCCGCCATCATGGACCGTCGGGAGGGAAACGTCCGCGTGCTCGTGCATCGAGGACTGAAGCGACTCGCCGACCACCTCGCCGACCACCTCGCCGACCACCGTGACGACCACCACCACCACCCCGACAATCACGACGACAATCACGACGACAACCGCAACGCTGTAACGAAAGCGACTCGTCGTACGATGTCTCAACCGTGACCGGCGAAGATCACAACACGGATGCGCTCCTGGCTGCCTTGCGATCGCCTGCTCTTCCCGTCGAGCAGGTTGGCGAAGCGGCAGTCGTAACGCTCATGGTCGACGCCCAACGCGCAGCAGTTCACGATCTGCTGCCCGGGCCTCGATCACGACGAGGCGTCGCCATCGCCGCAATCACGGTAGCCAGTTTGGGGCTCGGCGGCCTTGTCGCCGCCGGCCCCGGGTTCTTCTCGCCCGCCGCCGACCGACCCGTGGTCCCTGTACCGACCTCGGTGCACCACGGAACGGTCGACCAGGGCGACACCGGTGACGACGTGTCCTCCACCTCGTCCCCGGATTCGACGGATGCGGAGGACTCCGTCACACCGGCTCGGAACGAATCACAGCCCGCCTCCGACGGCGGCATCCTGTGCTCACCGGGCAACCATGGACGGACGGTGTCGAGCATCGCACGAGACAGCGACCCGAACACGTCGGCGTCCGACGCCGCCCATTCCAACTGTGGCAAGAAGGGCGGCGAGCCGGTCGACGACGACGGAGCCGACGATCCGGACACCGCTCTGTCCGGCGTGACGTGCGCCGACGGCACGCACGGCGACACCGTCTCGAGCGTGGCTCGTGCGGAACCATCTGCATCGGCACAGGGCGACGCGGCGTCGGCAGCGGCCCGGTCAAAATGCGGAAAACCGAACAGCACCGGCCGACCTGACAACACCGGGCAGCCCGCCACCACCGGACAACCCGAGACGACCGGCAAGAAGCCCGCCACCACCGGGCAGCGGGAGACACCTGCGGTCGAGCCGGACAAGCCCGACACGTCCGACAAGCCGACGAAACCCGACGATGCCGTCGAGCCGCCCAAGCCCGATGCGCAGCCCGCTCAACCGATCGCGCCGGTACCAGGTCCGCCCGCCGGTGTCGGCAACTCGGCGGGCGAAACCGCGATCGACAACGCAGGCAAGCCCCAACCCTGAGCACACCCACAGCTCGGGCGGATAGCGTCCCCGTGTGAGTTCTCATACCCACGAACCCCACGGCGGCCACCGCTCGGTGTCCGGCGGTCTCGCCCGTGCCGCCGTGTTCGGTGTGAGCGACGGATTGGTGTCGAACGTCTCGCTGATCCTCGGGTTCGCCGGCAGCGGCGTCGACAATTCGGTCGTCCGGCTCGCCGGACTCGCCGGCGCAGTCGCCGGTGCGATCTCGATGGCGGCCGGCGAATGGATCTCGATCACGTCGCAGAACGACCTCATCGAGCGTGAGCTCGACATCGAGCGTCGCGAACTCGTCCACAACGCTGATCACGAGACCGAAGAGCTGGCTGCGATGTACGAATCGCACGGCATGGGCGCCGAGCGGGCATCGGCGGCTGCCCACGAGGTGATGCAGCAGCCCGACACCGCGCTCGCCGTGCACGCCCGCGAGGAGCTCGGCGTCGACCCGGACGACCTTCCGTCGGCCATCTCGGCAGCCGTCCTCTCGCTCGTCTGCTTCCTGTTCGGGGCACTCCTCCCGGTCATCCCGTGGTTCATCGGAGGGGGGCAGGAGGCGGCTTGGTCCTCGCTGGCGATCGGGGTCGCTGCCGCTGCTGGCGTCGGTGGCGTCGTTGCGAGATTTGCGGAGCGGTCACTCATCGGCGGCATCGCCCGCCAGGTCGCGATCGTGCTCGTCGCGTGCGGGGTGACCTACCTGATCGGTGAGCTGGTCGGCGTCACGGTCGGGTGACCGCTCGTCTGGCCTCGACGGCGGCAAGGCGCGCCGCTCCAGGCGTGACTGCCCACGACGTGAGGTGACCCATCTTCCGGCCCGACCGGGCCGCCGCTTTTCCGTACAGATGCAGCGCCGTCGTGCCCCCGGTGAGGGCGGCGGACCAATCCGGCTCGCCGGCGTCCCACAGATCACCGATCAGGTTGACCATCGCTGCGCCCGGCTTGGTCATCGACGTGTCACCGAGCGCCAGGCCGCACACGGCGCGGATCTGCTGTTCGAACTGCGACGTCTGTGACACATCGAGCGTCCAATGGCCGCTGTTGTGTGGTCGGGGTGCGAGCTCGTTGACGACGAGGTCGTCGTCGACGACGAAGAACTCGACGGCGAGCACTCCGACGTAGTCGAGCGCATCGGCAATGGCGAGGCCGAGGCCTGCGGCTCGGTCGGCCAAGACCGGCGCAACTTGGGCGGGGACAGTCGTGACGTCGAGGATCCCGTCGACGTGGTCGTTCTGAGCAACGGGGAAGGAGGCGAACGATCCGTTCGCCGTGCGTGCCACCACGACGCTGATCTCGGTGGTCAGGTCGAGTGCCGTCTCGAGCACACAGGGCACCGAGCCGAGCAGCCTCCACGCAGCCCGCATCTCTGATGCGTCGGCCACAGTCCGCTGGCCCTTCCCGTCATAGCCCAAGCGTGCCGTCTTGAGGATCGCCGGGTAGCCGATCGAAGGGTTTGCGCTCGACGTGTCGACCACGCCGTACGGTCCGATCGGAATGCCCGCACCGCCGAGGAATGCCTTCTCACGGATGCGATCCTGGGCGATCGCCACCGCGGCGGGGGACGGCGCGACATTCGTACGGCGAGCCAGCGATTCGAGTGCTGCCGCGGGCGGGTTCTCGAACTCGGTCGTCACCACTGCGCACTCGTCACCGAGACGGGTCAGGGCCGCCTCGTCGTCGTAGGCTGCCACGAGATGCTCGTCGGCGACCGCCCCGGCAGGAGCCTGCGGGTCCGGTTCGAGCACCATCGTGCGGTAGCCCATCAGCTTGGCTGCGACGAGTGCGTACCGACCCAGTTGACCTCCACCGAGCATGCCGATGGTCGCAGGAGGGAGAATCGGGCGGGTCATGCCTCGGGCGGCAGTGTCGACGACGCCGCCTCCGCACGCCGCTCGTCGCGGTATGCCTGCAACGCCTCGGCGAGTTCGGGATTGTCGGCGGCGAGCAGCGCGACCGCGAACAGGGCGGCGTTGACCGCGCCCGCATCGCCGATGGCGAATGTTGCCGTCGGGACGCCGGCAGGCATCTGCACGATCGACAGGAGCGAGTCGTGGCCGGCCAGGTGACGGGAGGGAACCGGCACGCCGAGCACCGGAACGAGCGTCTTCGCCGACAGCATTCCCGGCAGGTGCGCTGCTCCCCCGGCGCCGGCGATGATGGCTCGCAAACCACGGCCGGCGGCCGACTCGGCGTACGCGAACATCTCATCCGGCATGCGATGCGCCGACACGACCCGCGCCTCATGGGCGACCTGGAACCGGACGAGCACGTCGACCGCTTTCGACATCGTCGGCCAGTCGCTCGTGGAGCCCATCACGACCCCGACCACTGCGTCGTCCATGTGAGCGCAGCCTACGTCCTGGCGTCGCGGGCGTGGTAAGCCATCGTGATGCGACAGCTCAACGTGCTCGGCACCGAACTCATGCAGTGCTCCGACGACCCGGTGACCGGGTATTACCGGACCGGTTGCTGCGAGAATCGTGGCGACGACCCCGGCATGCATGTGATCTGCTGCCGGGTCACCGACGATTTCCTGGCGTTCTCCAAGGAAAAGGGCAACGATCTGTCGACGCCCATGCCGGAGTACGGGTTTGCCGGGTTGTCGGATGGTGACCAGTGGTGCGTGTGCGCCTCACGATGGGCCGAGGCGCTCGTCGAGTCGCGCGCCTGCCCGGTCGTCTTGGAGAGCACCCACCTGTCGGCGCTGGAGTTCGTTGACCTCGCCGACCTCCAAGCGCACGCCGTACTGGCCGACTGACGGCGTCGTCACATCAGCGCGGCGCCGTGGGCGACGGCCGACATCACGGTGTCGGGGTCGTCGGCCGGGAGCCAAAAGACGACCCGATCGACGCCGGCGTCCCGGTAGCGCTCGACGTCGTCGGCGCGCATCGGACAGCCGTAGATGCCGATCTCGATCGAATCGGGGTCGCGACCGGCCTCCAGGGCGGCGTCACGCAGGAGTGGGAGCTTCTCGAGCGGGTCGGACCTGCCGTGGATGGGCATCCAGCCGTCGCAGTACTCGACAACGTGACGGAAGGTGACCGGACCGCCGCCCCCACCCATGATGATCGGAGGATGCGGGCGCTGGACGGGCTTCGGGTATGAGGCGCTCGGCCCGAACTGCACATAGTCGCCATCGAAGCTCGCCTCCTCCTGGGTCCACAGTGCCTTCGTGGCCAGAATGTGTTCACGCGCGGTGCTGCGTCGTTTGGCCGGGTCGGTGCCGTGATGCTCCATCTCGTCCTCGTTCCATCCGACGCCGACGCCGTACAGGAATCGACCGTCCGACAGATGATCGATCGAGGCCGTCTGTTTGGCGGCGTTGATCGGATGGTGCTGGTTCACGAGCGCGATACCGGTGCCGACCTTGAGTTCGGTCGTGGCGCATGCGGCAGCGGTGAGGGCGACGAAGGGGTCCATCGTTCGCCAGTACATGTCGGGGAGATCACCGCCACCGGGATAGGGCGTCCGACGGCTGAGCGGGATGTGGGTGTGCTCGGCAACCCACATCGACTCGTAGCCGTGCGCCTCGAGCGCGCTCGCGAGGACGTCGGGGCGGATCGTCCGGTCGGTCGGGAAGATGAGCGCTCCGATGTGCATGCTTCGACGCTACGGAACCTGCGGTGCGTCCGACGACCCGAACCTAGGCGCCGGTGAGCTCCCGCCATCGACCCGGGTAGTCGGCTGTCGCCTGGTCCGGACTCATCCGGAGGGTCGACTCGGGAACGAGATCAGCGATCGCACGACCCTCGGCGTAGTGGTGGCTCACGTTGCCGACACCCTCGAACAGCTCACGGCGGCGCACCAGCAGTTCGTCCGACGGGGATTCATCGAAGAACCCCCAGATCGTGAAGGCGATCGTGAGATCGTGGATGACCGGCGCTCGGCTGAACACCGACGCTCGCCGGAGCGCGATCCCGAGACACCCACGGATTGCATCATCGATGCGATCGGCACCGTGGAGATACAGCCGGGGCGCGAGGCGTTCGGCGAGGGCGAGGGCGAAACCCTGGTCAGGACCCTGCGATCCGAGACGTCGGCCACGGGGCTGCAGGCCCTCGACGACGCCCGGACGGTCGGGGCTCCAGGCGTCCGGAACGACATCAGGCGACGAGTAGTAGTGCGACTCGTGCGCACCGGCAGGGGCAGACTTCGGAGCGGCCATCGAGGGCCATCGTAGACGACCGGCCGGGCCGGGCACACGAGGTCAGGACGCCGGAGCGTGCAGCAGGCCGTAGACCACGCTCTCCTCCAAGGCGCGCCACGACGCTTCGATGATGTTGGGGCTCACCCCGATCGTCGTCCAGTCGCGCACGCCATCGGTGGCGCTGAGGAGCACACGCGTGACCGCTCCGGTGGCTCCGCCTCCTTCGAGGATGCGGACTTTGTAGTCGGTGAGGTGGATGCTCGCCAGGTGCGGGTAGGCCTCCCCGATGGTGCGGCGCAACGCAGTGTCGATCGCATTGACGGGGCCATTGCCCTCGGCGGTGAACACATAGCGTTCGTCACCGACCCACACCTTGACCGTCGCCTCGGTGCTGAACGGGCCGCTCGCGACCTCGTCGGTGATGACCCGCATCGACTCGACTCGGAAGTAGTCGTGTTCCCACCCGCCCGATCGTCGCATCAGCAGTTCGAACGATGCGTCGGCGGCTTCGAAGTGGTACCCCTCGTGCTCGAGCCGCTTGAGGTCGTCGATGACCTGCATCACGGCCGGACCGTCGAGGTCGAGACCGAGATCGTCAGCCTTCATCTGGATCGTCGCCTTGCCGGCCATCTCCGACACGACGAAGCGAGTGCCGTTGCCGACAGACTCAGGTGAGACGTGCTCGTACGCGTCCTTCGCCCGGACAATCGCGCTGACGTGCAGACCCGCTTTGTGGGCGAACGCGGACGAGCCGACGTAGGGAGCCTGCGGATCGACGGCCCGGTTCAACGTCTCTGCGACGCGATGCGATACGACGGTGAGACGCTCGAGCCGCCCTTCCGGCAGGCACACGAAGTCCTGCTTGAGCTGGAGATTCGGAATGATCGATGTGAGATTGGCGTTGCCGGTCCGCTCTCCCAGGCCGTTCAGGGTTCCCTGGACATGGCGGGCGCCGCCCCGGACCGCGGACATCGAGTTCGCCACGGCGCACCCGGTGTCGTCATGACAGTGGATCCCGATCGTGGCGTCGTGGCCGACGTGGGCGACCACGCTCCGAACGATGTCTTCGATCTCGTGAGGCAGCGAGCCACCGTTGGTGTCGCACAGCACGAGGTGGGAAGCGCCGTTGAGCACTGCGGCTTCGAGCGCACGGAACGAGAACTCCGGATTGTCTTTGTAGCCGTCGAAGAAGTGCTCCATGTCGACGAGCACCTGGCGCCCGTTGCCGACGAGGAATTGCACCGAATCGCCGATCATCGCCGCACCCTCGTCCAACGACGTCTTGAGCGCCTGGGTGACGTGATAGTCGCTGCTCTTGGCCACGATGCACACCGCCGACGTGTTCGCCTGGAGCAGGTGGTGCAGGGTCTGGTCGTCGTCGACCTTGCCTCTCGGGCGACGGGTCGAACCGAACGCCACGAACGTCGACGTCGTGAGGGTCAGCTCGTGCTCGGCCCGCTCGAAGAATTCGATGTCTTTCGGGTTCGCGCCCGGCCAGCCACCTTCGATGTACTGGACGCCGAGGTGGTCCAGTTGTTCGGCGATCCGGAGTTTGTCGTCGACCGACGCCGACACGCCCTCGACCTGGAGGCCGTCGCGCAGGGTGGTGTCGAAGATCTCGACGAGTTCTCGGTTCATGTGGGTACTTTCCATGAGCGGGTCGGGGGGCAACAAAAAAGCCGCCCGGTGGGCGGCTTGACGAGCACGTGGGCGACACGTGCTCTACGAAATGATGATGGTGGTACGAAGGCGCTGAGCGGTGACGAACGGCATCGTCACCATTCAATCGTCTCGCAGCTCGGTCGTCAATCCGGTCGACCGTGTGGCGGGCTCGGTTCGCGCACGGTCCTGGGGACAACCCTGTGACGAACGTGTGCACGGGCGGTGGACGGACTGCGAATTGTTGGGGATAGCCGAGAAGTTCGGTGGATAACCCTGGGGATTCAAAAATACCCCTTGACCTGCACTTTCTCGTCCGCGAAAGTACCATCCGTACCGGGCAGCGCACGCCAACCGGAACCGAGAGACCGAGTCGATCGGTAATCACCTCCGGGTGATCGACGAACGACAACGGGTTCGGTTCACGAGGTGGGAGCGGGTTCGGACGGAGCGAGAAATCACTCGCTGCTGCACCGAGTCACCGGTTCGCCGGACGGCCACGGGCACAGCACACCGGGCCACAGGCCGAAGGAGCACCCCAACTGCTCCGGAGGCCGAATCCCGGCGACGCCACATCGAGGGCACGGTTTTCCCGGGTCAGCGTGAACGGCGTCGAGGAGCAACGGGGTCGGTTCGCCGACAGACCGGGCTCCGACTCCGGCAACGGAGGTCGGTTCGCCGACCGACGGGGTCGGGGCGGCACAGCAGCCGGGAAACCGGCGGCAAGGCCATGAGCGAAACGGAGCCGGGTTGCCGGCAGACCGAACGCTCGCCTACGGGACAATGTCGGTTCGCCGACATCGACCGCAGAGGCCGCGGACACCGGGTGACCGGTGAACGGTGTCGAACGGCAGCGAGTCCGGGCGATCGGACCGACGGCCGAAAACGGGCATCGCCCGCCGCGCTCTCGAGCACGACGGGCGATGTGATGATCGAGCGAAGGCTAACGCCCGAAGATCGATCGGTGGTGGATCGCTCCACCCTTTGGGTAGCCCCGGGGGCTGCGCCGGCTCACGCTGGCTGCGGCGCCCGGGGCCGCTCTCGTTTTCGACCAGAGTGCACCAGCCGGTGAGTCCGCCGCAGGATCGGACGTCGAGGTGCCGAGCCGGCGATGCAAACCTCGTGCGAGCTACGGTGACCGTGATGAGCGAACCGCGTCGAGACCTGTCACCCGGCATGCAGGAACAGCTCGACTTGGGGTATGTGTTCGGAGGCCTGTCCACGTTCGGCCAACGGCCGTTTCTGACCGACCCGGAACAACTCGACGAGTGGCAGCCCGATGTCGCAATCGTCGGTGCCCCGTTCGACATTGCGACCACGAATCGGCCCGGTGCCAGGTTCGGGCCGCGCGCGATTCGATCGGCGGCGTACGAAGCGGGGACGTATCACATCGATCTCGACATCGAGATCTTCGAGCACCTGGAGGTCGTTGACTACGGCGACGCCTACTGCCCACACGGTCAGACCGCCGTGAGTCACGCGAACATTCGCGAGCGCGTCCACCAGATCGCCTCCCGGGGCATCGTGCCGATCGTGCTCGGCGGCGATCACTCGATCACGTGGCCGGCGGCGACCGCCGTCGCGGACGTCCACGGATACGGGAACGTCGGTGTCGTCCACTTCGACGCCCACGCCGACACCGCGGACATCGTCGACGGCAACCTCGCGAGCCACGGCACGCCGATCCGGCGGCTGATCGAGTCCGGTGCCGTCCCGGGCGACCGATTCGTGCAGGTCGGCCTCCGTGGCTACTGGCCGCCGGCGGACACGTTCGCGTGGATGCGCGAGCAGGGCATGGTCTGGCACACGATGCAGGAGATCTGGGATCGCGGGTTCAAGGCCGTGATGGCTGACGCGATCGCAGAGGCGCTCGGCCAGGCGGACAAGCTCTACATCTCACTCGACGTCGACAGTCTCGACCCGGCGTTCGCGCCGGGGACCGGTACACCCGAGCCCGGCGGCATTGCGACGGTCGATCTGCTGCGCATGGTGCGTCAGCTGGCGCTCGACCATGACGTGGTGGGCATGGATGTGGTGGAGGTCGCACCCGCCTACGACGTCAGCGACCTCACGGTCAACGCGGCTCATCGAATGGTGTTCGAGGCGCTTGGCGGCATGGCCGCCCGTCGCCGCAGCTGAGCGGTCGACTCACGCCGCACCCGCCGACGTGCTCACTCCTCGATTGCGCAGACGGTCGCCGTTGCGGCATCGACCTCGGTGGTGAGCAGTAGGGTCCGGGAAGCCGGAATCGAATCGGCCGAGCCGAGATCGTCGAAGGACGCCAGGAGACTCGTCGCGTCGGCGTCGCCGACCGCCTCGGTCGCTGCGGTTCGCGCGGTCTCGTACGCACCAGTTGCGGCTACGAGGTTGTCCTGTCGACCACTGCGCGACGCCAGTTCGAGGTCGGCCGCGGCGACGATCAGTTCGCCGGCGGCCAGTCGCGATTCCGCGCAGGCGACCTGGGTCGCGCTGAGATCGCCCGATCGGTAGCGCACCCGGCATGCTCACTTCGCAAGTTCACACCAGTCTTTGTACTGATCGACCTCGCCGCGAACGACCCGGCCGTAGAGATCGGCGATCGCCGAGGTCTTCGGACCCGGACACGGGATCGTGCGGTCGTCCACGGAGTTCACCGAACTGACCTCTGCCGCCGTGCCGACGAGGAACATCTCGTCGGCGATGTACACGTCGGAGCGCGCCAGGTTGTCGCAGACCACGTCGTAGTCGAGGTCGTCACAGAGCGCCATGACGGTGTTCTGGGTGATGCCCTCGAGAGCTCCCGCCGACAGTGGCGGCGTGATCAACGTGTCGTGGCGATCGACGAACACGTTCTCGCCGGAGCACTCGGCCACGAGTCCGTTGGGTGCCAGCATCAGCGCCTCGTCGTACCCGGCTTTGAGCGCCTCCACCTTTGCGAGCGACGAGTTGACGTAGTTGCCGGTCGTCTTGGCAGCAGGCGGCATGGTGTTGTGGTCGTGGCGGGTCCATGACGACGTCTTGAGCCGGACGCCCTTGGTGACCGCGTCATCGCCGAGGTACGCACCCCACGGCCAGCACGCGATCGAGACGTCGACGGAGCACGGCATCGTGTTCAGACCCATTTCGCCGTACCCGAAGTACACGAGCGGTCGGACGTAGCACGACTCCAGTTCGGTCGACGCGACGGTGGCCTTCGTGGCCCCGATCAACTCGTCGACGGTGTACGGGATCTCCATGCCCAGGATCTTGGCGGAGTTGAAGAGCCGACGGATGTGGTCGGTTAGTCGGAACACCGCCGGGCCCTGCGACGTCTCGTACGCACGAATGCCCTCGAACACGCCGGTGCCGTAGTGCAGCGTGTGGGTCAGCACATGGACCGTCGCATCCTCCCAGGCGACGAGGTCGCCGTTCATCCAGATCTTCGGTGTGGGTGTGATGGGCATCGGCTGTCCTCGGTTCTTCGGTTCGTCTGTCTGGTTCAGTCTCGCACCCGGTCGGCGATGGTGTCACCCACCGACGTGGTGCTCCCGCTACCCGCGTCGTCGCATGCAGCCCGAATGCGGTCGGCTGCGACCGTTTCGCCGAGGAAGTCGAGCATGAGCGCCGCCGACAGGACCGCAGCGGTCGGGTTCGCGAGGTTCTTGCCGGCGATGTCGGGCGCCGACCCGTGGACGGGTTCGAACATCGAGGGCCCGGTGCGTTTCGGGTTCAGGTTCGCCGACGACGCCAGCCCGATTCCGCCGCTGACCGCACCCCCGAGATCGGTGAGGATGTCGCCGAACAGGTTGTCGGTGACGACCACGTCGTATCGGTGCGGATCCTGCACGAAGTAGATGCACGCGGCGTCGACATGGTTGTACGCCGTGTCGGTTCCCGGATAGTCGGCCGCAACCTCGTGGAACGTGCGCTCCCACAGATCACCCGCGAACGTCAGCACGTTCGTCTTGTGCACGAGCGTGACGTGGCTGCGTTCACGGGCCTGCGACAGTTCGAACGCATAGCGGATGCACCGCTCGACCCCCATCCGCGTGTTGACCGAACCTTGCGTCGCGACCTCGTTCGGCGTTCCCCGCCGCAGCACGCCGCCCTCCCCCACGTACGGCCCCTCGGTGTTCTCCCTGATCACCACGAAATCGTGCGGCGTCGTGTGCCCCGGAGCGGTGCCGGCGAACGGCCGCTGGTTGACGTAGAGGTCGAGCTCGAAGCGCATCTTCAGCAGTAGACCGCGCTCGATCACCCCGGGCGGCACGTCCGGTGTACCGACCGCGCCGAGCAGGATCGCGTCGAAACCTCGCAGCTGCTGCAGCGTCTCGTCGCTGAGGATCTCGCCGTCGCGCAGGTAGCGCGTACCGCCGAGGTCGAACTCGGTGGTGTCGAGGTCGACGCCGGCGGCGTGCATCACCTTCAAGGCTTCGGCCGTCACCTCGACACCGATCCCGTCTCCCCCGATGACTGCGATCTTGTGTGCCATACGAGTCTGAATCTAGGGGGTGCACACGGCACCGTCCCAGGCGATGGGGACGTGCGGGCTCAGCCGGGGTCCGGGCGGCGAGTGGCGGGAGGGCCGGATCGCCGATTCTGTCGGTGCCGGTGGTCGTCCAGCCATCCCCTTGCCGAGCGGCCCACACACCCTTCGGTAGGCTGTTCGTCATGGCGACGCAGCAACTGTCACAGGCGGCCTACGACCGGCTCACGACCGAGTTCGACGATCTCACGACCCGCGGCCGCATCGAGGTCGCCGACAAGATCGAACGCGCTCGCGAGGAGGGCGATCTGAAGGAGAACGCCGGGTACCACGCAGCGAAGGATGAGCAGGGTCACATGGAGGGCCGGATCCGCCAGCTGGAGCACATGCTCGAGAACTGCGAGATCGTCGACGACCAGTACATGTACACGATCGTGTACGACGGCGACACCGACGACATGGCCGAGCGCTACGTGATCGGGAACATGGAGGAGCAGGTGGACGGCGCCGACGTCATCAGCGCGTCGAGCCCGCTCGGTGCGGCACTGCATCAGGCATCCGAAGGTGCTTCGGTGTCGTACGAGGCGCCGAACGGTTCGCTGACGGTCAAAATTCTGAAAGTCGAGTCGATCTGACGGCGACGGATCGCGACCTGTCGTTCGCCTCGGGCTCCAGCGAACGTCCCGACCTGCCGCCCGATCGCGAGCTCGAACTCGCGGACCGGGGCACGGTGGCCGTTCGCGACATCCCGGGGCCGCCCGGTGCTCCCACCGTCGTCCTCCTCCACGGCTGGACCGCGACCGCCGACATCAACTGGTTCACGTGCTATCGGGCGTTGGGCGACCGCTACCGCACGATCGCGTTCGATCATCGCGGGCACGGCCGCGGCATCCGCAGCAGGCGGCCGTTCCGGCTCGAAGACTGCGCGGACGACGTCGCTGCCATCGCCGACGAGCTCGGCGTCGACTCGTTCATCCCGGTGGGCTACTCGATGGGCGGCCCGATCGCCCAACTCACCTGGCAGCGCCACCGCGACCGGGTCGACGGGCTCGTGCTGTGTGCGACGACGCCGTATTTCGCCGGCAAGCGGCCTGAACGATTGTCGTTCATGGGCCTGACCGGCTTGGCGACATTGGCTCGATTCACCCCCGTCCAGGCGCGCGACTGGATCACCGACCAGGTGTACCTGCAGCGGCGGACGGATCGGTGGGGCCCGTGGGCGGCCGAACAGATCGCCAACCACGACTGGAAGACGATTCTGCAGGCGGGGCGCGCGATCGGCGAGTTCTCGTCGTCCGACTGGGTGGGCGACGTGGACGTCCCGACCTCGGTGATCGTGACGATGGACGATCCGGTGGTGCCGCTCCGACGGCAGACGAAGTTGTGGGAGTGGATCCCCGACGCCGAGGTGTTTCGGGTCGAGGGCGGCCATGACGCGGTCGTGGCCAACGCGCAGCGCTTCGTGCCGCAGTTGATCAGGGCGATCGACTCGGTCACGCAACGCGCCGGCCGCTGAAGACTCCGCGCGCTCGAATAATCGGAGTTGTCACCCGATCGGGTCTGCCACACTGGGTGGCGCACAACATCGTGCCTACCCGTGGAGGACACCATGAACACCAACATCACCCGCAGCCGATGGGCTGCGATCGGCGCCGCCGTCGCCGTCACCCTCGGCGCCGGCGGTATCGGCCTCGTCTCGGCCACCTCGCCCGCCGGAGCCGCCGCCTACGTACCCATCACACCCTGCCGCGTCGCCGACACCCGACCACAGGCCGAGTTCAACACCGGGCCCCGCAACACACCAATCGGCCAGAACGAAACCCACACTGTCACCGCCCACGGCAACAACGGCGACTGCACCGGCATCCCCACCACCGCCACCGGCGTCCAGCTCAACGTCACCGCCCTCAACGCCACCACCGGCACCTTCTTGACGATCTGGGGTGCCGGCGCCAGGCCCGACGCGTCGAGCCTCAACCCCGGCCCCGGCCAACCCCCGACCCCCAACGCCGTCACCTCCGGGCTCACCGCCGCCGGCGTGTTCAGCATCTACAACGCCTTCGGATCCGTCAACGTCATCGTCGACATCGTCGGCTATTACACCGACCACAACCACGACGACCGCTACTACACCGAAACCGAGGTCAACACCGCCCTCGGCACCAAGGCCAACTCGACCGACGTCTACACCAAGGCCCAAACCGACGGGATCCCCCGTCCGATCGCTGCTGCTCACGTCAGTGGTGCCGGCACTCTGGGAGTCGGATTCGGTGTCGAAAGCGTGAACAGGACAGATGTTGGTCGTTACCAGATCAAGCTTCCGGGCATCTCGTACTTCTTCAGTTCCTACATGACCGTTGCTTCGGCGTCGTGCGGGAGTGGCGCCGTTCCAACCGTCAACGTCGGGAGCTTGGGTGGATTTCTCACCATCACGATCCGCGATGTCGGAGCATTCAGCGATTGCTCATTCCAGTTCGTGACCTATCGTCCGTAACATCGATCGAGCACCAATCTGGCTCGGCTGATTTTCGAAGGCGGACCGGTGTCGTCCCAGGTGGGGCGACACCGGTCCGCATCGGCGTTTCCATTCGGCGGCTCGGTAGCCACTTGGGAACGTGGTAATGCATGAAATCGCCCGCCCTCGGTAGTCGGATTTGGCACCCGATCGGATCTTTCACACTGTGCGTGGCTTGTGGCTCGCGGTCGAAAGTGGGTTGCCTCTGGGGGGCCGGCCGCAT